>DAOUAY010000207.1:0-4208 GCA_034432995.1 Anaerolineae bacterium
CTTCAAATGTGCCAGCTTCTGGGTTGCTCATACAATCTATGATACCTGAACCGGATTAGAAAGGCATTAGAGTTGTCTTAGAAATTCCTTAGATTGCCTATCACTCACTTTACTAAACGGTTACCTCCTCTCTAGCCAGACTACAAAAGTCTCACGAGGCGCCGGCTTGAGCCAATGTGTACGCTAAACAACAGGTCTGCAAGACGCAATACGTGCTGAGACTTTTGTAGTCTTTGCCACTGAACGGCCACCCTTATGGACCGCGCAAGACCACGGGCAGGTAGACGTAGGTGACCGTCTGCGGCCTGAGCGCCGTTGTCAGAACGGCCTGCGCCTGTACGGAAGGCGCTTCGACGACGGAGGCGGTCACGGTCAACGTGTGCGGGGCCGCCAGCAGCGCCGTCCCCGATACAGGGATTGTCACCGTCACCGTTACCGGGGCGATGTCGCCGGCCGGCAAGATCAGGGGCGTGGGGACAATCTGCGCCGGCCAGAGGGTCGGCGGCGTGGTCAGAGCGACTGTTGCGGTCAACGTTCCGGCGTTGGTCACGGTCAGGTAATGGGAGACTGTCGCTCCAGGCGGGCCGGTCTGGTACGATACCGGCGGGGATAACTCCAGGGCATAAGGAGCGCCGACTTCTGCCGCTACTTCCAACTCCGCCGGCGCCGTCAGTCCCGGCCAGGAGGCCGTGATGCGGCTGGTGAACGTTTCCAAAGCCGCCTCCGCAGGGACAACCACCGTCCACGTGAACGTTTGCGCGGCTTCGGAGTCCAACGCCAGATCGCGCCAGATTACCGTCCCCGGCAAAACGCTTGCAGCAGATGGCGAGTGCGCCAGCGCCGTCGCCGACGTGGACAAAGTGAGGGTCAGGACGCCGTCTGTCATCGGCAAGCGGCTGTCATTGAGCATCGTCAGCGTGTAGGTGACGGGAATTTCCGGCCACACGCGCGCCGGTTGAGGCGTCAACGTCAAGTCCAGGCGGGCCGGCGGTCGTGAGAGACCCAGCCACGCCAGCCCGTCGCGCAGGATGATGGCCCGCTGCGCGCTATCGGCGACGCCTTCCAGCCCAAATGCGAGGTAGATGAGACGGCGCGCGCCATCCTCTACGGCCAACCCGGCCGCGCCGGTGGTGTAGGTGAAGACAGGCGTGGCCGTCGCGTCGTAAGGCGCGATCACATCCGGGCTGGTCTGATTGTCCGCCCCGCTCCCGCCAACGAGCGTCGCGGTCAGGCCGCTGTAGAACGCCAGGCCGACGGTTTCCGTCACTCCGGCGCTGTCCTGGATGAACACCGCGCGCAAAACGTCGCGGAAGAAAGCGCCGTTGTCGTTCTTGATGTCCATGCCGATGTTCTGCCCGGTCAGGAAGAGCCGCCCGCCGGCGTCGAGGTACGCCAGCAGCGCGATTTGTTCGGCGCGGGTCAGGCTGTTGACCGCGTCATCGCCGGTGAACCAGAATACGCCGGCATAAGGGGCCAGGAGTTGGGCCGTCGGTGTGCTCTGCGTCGCTACCGTCCACGTCGTATAAGGAATCCCTAGCGCATCCAACGCCGGCAGGAGATAGGTCTCGTAGGGCGCGCCGGCATCGTCGTCTACCACGAGGAGCGCCGGTTTAGGTTGCAGGCGGAAGGTGCGCGTCACCCACGTCCCTTCGGCGACTGCGACGGCGTAAGAACGCGGCCAGTACCCTTCCGCCGTCACGGCAAATGTGTACACGCCAACCGGCAACTCCAACATCAGCGTGGGCGCAGCCGTCCAGGTCAACCCCAACGCTTCCAAGGCGACGGCCGCTGTCAACGGGCGCGCCGTCCCCAACTCGGCCACCGTCACAGATAACGTCCCCCAGGGCAACCGGTTCAGCGCAAAATCCTGCACGGTGGTCTGGCCAATGGTGGTGGAAACGGTCGCCGTCCCGCTCGCGTAGCCGAGCAACGCAGCGGTCACGGTGTACGTTCCGGCCGGCAACGTCAGCGTGTACTGTCCGGCGGCGGCGGTCTGAGTCGCGTATTGAGTCGCGCCGCTGTCCGCCGTCACCTGCGCGCCGGGCAACGGGGCTGCCGTCCCGGAGACGACGACCGTTCCGGCCAACGCGCTGCTGTCCAACAGGTACACGAAAGCGGCGGACACCGGCCCCCAGAAGCCATTGGCGTCCTTTCCCCGCATGTAGACGAGACGCCGCCCGCGCGTCATGCCGGTCGTGTCGATCTGGGTCTGTACGGCTTCTTCCACTTCATTGAAAGCGCCATCGACCGCAGCCATCGGGATGGGGGCTCCGCCGGCCCACGGGGGCGTCCCCACGTAGACCTCCGCCGCGGTAATCGTCTGCCCCGCGTTCTTGCTGTCGGCGTCGTTGAGCGTCGCCTGCGCCACGATGGGCTGCCCGATCAACACCGCGTCCGGCGTCGCCGCGACGTTCTGGACGTGGGGGCCAAAGGACGTGATGTAGGGCGTCCGCGCGACTTTGGCGGCGTAGAGCAGCGCGGCGACGTTGGGCTGGATCAACGCATCGTAGCGCGAACAGGCCGGGTAAAAACCGTCGCCTGTCGAACCGATCTCGAACGTGTACGCCGCCACACCCAATTCGCCATAGGCCCAATCGTCGGTCGCGCCGCTGGTGGGATACAACCCGCTGGACTGCTGCGGCGTGTAACCATTGAACGAGGCCATCCGCCGGCCAAGCATCTGTAACTGCGCGGCGTTCGGCGCGGGGGTGTACGTATCGCCCCAGGGCCAGAGCACCAGGTCGCTATAGCTGTGCAAGGTGATGAAGACGCCGGTTGTATTATCCGGCGCAGGATCCGTATCGTTGGGACTGCGTTGATCGGGGAAAAGGGTGGCGACGAAACTTTGCACCCGCACCGTTTCGTTTTCGGAGGCCGCCGACGGGCCGCGATAGGTGTCAGCGCAGGGGTCGGTGCTCGCGCCCGGCCCGCCCCAGTGGAAGCTGGAATTGCGGTTGAGGTCTACCCCGTAGGCCGTTGGACTGCACGATCCGTAGGGATGGGTGTTTTTGCGCCAGTAGGCCCAGGGCTGCCCGGCTTCGTTTTTGATGTGGCCGTCGGGATTGGCGCTGGTGAGGATATAGATCAAGTGCGCATCCAGCAACCATGTCACGTCCGGGTCCACGCCGTAGTTTTCCAGCAGATATTGCATAAAGACCAGCGCCGTCTCCGGCGTGATCAATTCGCGTCCGTGGATGTTCGCCATCAGGAAGAAAACCGGTTTGTTGCTCGTTCCGGTCGCCTCGTTGGTCACGCGCATCACCCGCAAGGGACGGCCTTCGTAACTCTGGCCGATGGTCGATAGATGCGTGAGGCCGGGATACAGCGCCGCCCAGTCGTCCAACTGTGCGTAAATTTCATCGATGGTGCGATAACACGGGAAGCCCGGAATGGTCTCCGGTTGCGCCGCCCAGTCAGGCGCGCTCTGCGCTTCTACCCCGGCGGCGGCCAAACGCGCGATCTCTGCCGCCGAGACGTAAGCCACAACGTAACCCATATCCGGGTTTTGCGCGTCGCGGTGAACTTCCCAGATGTCCAGGCGCGCCGCCAGCGCGGCCAATTCCTCCGCCGCAGCAAAGGGGATATGGACGAGGCGGTCGCCATCGGGTCCATTGGCTTTGACGGGCAGGGCCGTTATCAAAGTTATAGCCGCCAGGATAAGAAAGAACCAGTATTTACGCATAAAAAACCTCCCTCGAAAATAGTCTTACGGCAACGCTGAAGACAGTCGTTACGCGGTTATGAACACAAACAAAGATTTCACCGCAGAGCACGCAGAATTCGCAAAGTTTTTTATGCTATTTCTCTGCGTCCTCGGCGATCTCTGCGGTAAAAAAAACTGAAAACCGCTCAACTACGGTTCTGAGATGCGCGCCGCTCGCGCTCGCGGCGCGAGCGGCGCATAAGGTGCAGGCGCAAGTCAGTTAGAAGCGCGCATCACCAGGGGTAAATACACCTGATACAGTCGCGCGACGACGATGGCCGACACAGAAACCTGGCCGCAGGCGTTGCTGGCCGTCATGGTCACCCGGTAAGGGACCACAGCGGTTTGCGGCGTGAAGATGTGGGCAACCACCTCCCCCACGGGTATAAGACAAATTATTGGGAAAAGGAAGACACTCGTCTGAGAATTTCGCTTGGCTTGCTGTGGCCGGTCTCTGACCGCGCCACCGCAGGCCCAGGTAATGGGCTATGCGGGCACGGTCGGA
>DAOUAY010000208.1:0-15278 GCA_034432995.1 Anaerolineae bacterium
CGCGGCGGGGTGATGTACCTCGTCGCCGGGACGGAGCGCGCGCTGCTCATCGACACCGGCTTCGGCGAGGGCGACCTGGCCGCGCACGTCGCCACGCTGACCGATTTGCCCGTCACTGTGGTGAACACCCACTACCACATGGACCACACCGGCGGCAACAAGTATTTTGCCGAGGCTTACATTCACACGGAAGATGCGCCACTCGTACAAGAACCGTCCGCCAGGCTGATCCCCGTTTACGACGGCTACACTTTCGACCTGGGTGGGCGCGTGCTGCGCGTCATCACCACGCCAGGCCACACGCCCGGCTCGATCTGCTTGCTCGATAAAACCGCGCGCATCCTCTTCACCGGCGATTCGCCGCGACCGGGCGCGGTGATGCTGCACCTGCCGGCCTCACTCACCGTGCAGGCGTTCTTCACCGGGATGCTGCGCCTGCGGACTTTCGCCGCCGACTTCGACACGCTCGCGCCGGCCCACGGGGAACCGCAGCCCGTGGGGACGCTGCTCGACGACCTCGTCGCGTGCGCGGCGCAAGTCCTCGACGGCGACCTGGTCGGCAAGCCGGAAACGACGCGCTTCGGCGACTGTCTGCTTGCGGAATACGGCAGCGCCGGCATCCTGTATCTGCCCGACAAGCTGTATTTCCGCTGGGGCGAGGGCGACGGCGTCATCTCGCCCGAAGTCCACACCGACCGCAGCGCCACCTTGCGCGTCAAAGCGCCGCACGCGCAGCGCGTGCTCCTCAGCGCGACGACGATCCTCAACGCCCTGGGCAGCGCCGACAGCAACATCGCCTTCCACGAGCAGGACGCCGACGGCGTGTGGTCACTCACACTGCCGCCCCTGCCGCCCGACATCTACGATTACAGCTTCCTCATCGACGGCGTCGGCTTCACCGATCCCAACAACCCCGACGCGCAGACCGGCTTCATGGCTCCGCGCAGCCTGCTCATCATCCCACACGAGACGGGCGAGAACTACTTCGACGCGCGCGACGTGCCGCACGGGACGCTCCACCGCCACTACTACACCTCGCGGACGCTCGGCGACGTGCGCGATGTCTACGTCTACACGCCACCCGCCTACGAGGACAATCCCAACGAGACCTACCCCGTGCTCTACCTGCTCCACGGCGCGGGCGACGTCGCCGAAAGTTGGGCGCTGATGGGCCAGGCGCACCTGATCATGGACAATCTGCTCGCCGAGGGCAAGGCCGCACCGATGATCATCGCCATGCCGTTCGGCCACGCGCTGCCTCGTTCTGTCCCGTGGGAAGAACGCTGGCAGAAAAACACGCCGCTCTTCGAGCAAGACCTGCTCACCGACGTGCTGCCGCTGGTCGAATCCACGTATCGCGTGCGGGCGGATCGGGAGCATCGCGCGATCGCCGGGCTGTCGATGGGCGGTATGCAAACAGACCATATCGGCCTGGGACACCTCGACCTGTTCAGCCACATCGGCATCTTCAGCGCGGGCGCGCGCAACTTTGGCGGGCGCCACGCCGATCTGTTGGATGATCCCGTGGGGACAAACGCCAAACTCAAGCTGCTCTTCCTGGGCTGCGGCACGCTCGATACGCTCGCGGCGGAAGGAACGGAAGAACTGCACAGGCTACTCACGGCGAAAGGTATCGCCCACACGTACTGGGCGCTCGAAGGCGCGGCGCACACGTGGGTGGTCTGGCGGATGGTGTTGTATTACGAATTTCTGCCGAGGTTGTGGCGCGCGTGACCCACGCCGGGTTGCACAATCTTACCCAGGGCAGACTGCGCGACAACATCCTGCGGCTTTCCTGGCCGAACCTGGCGAGTCAACTGCTCTTCATGGCGCCGACGCTCTACGACGCGGTGTGGCTCGGCAGACTCGGCGCGGGCGCGCAAGCCGCCGCCGGGCTGGCGACGTCGGTGCGCATTACGATGATCAGCGTGTTGATGGGCTTGAGCGGGGCGAGCGGCGCGGTGGTCGCCCGTTACATCGGCGCGAAGGATCAGAAAAATGCGAATCTGGCGGCGCTGCAATCCGTCATCCTGATGCTGGTCGCGTCTGGCGCGCTCGGCGTCATCGGCGTGATCTTCGCCGAGCCGCTGATGCGTCTGGGCGGAGCCGACGCCGAAACGTTGCCGCTGGCGGTGCGCTACGCGCGCATCCTCTTCGGCGGGCTGATTGCGATGGAGATGGTGCCCAGCGTCGGCGGGATGTTGAGCGGTATCGGCGCGCCGCAGGTATGGCTGGAGATGACGGCCTGGGTGATGGGCGTGATGCTCGTCGCCGAACCGCTGCTGGTGATGTGGCTCGGCCTGGAAGGGGCGGTGCTGGCCCTGACCGGCGCGCACGCCGTGGCGATGGTATGGGGGATGTGGAAACTCGTCGCCGGACACGCGCCCGTGCGCCTCGATCTGCGCGACCTGCGACTGGACTTCCCGATGATGCAGCGCGTGCTGCGCATCGCCGTCCCGACGATCATCCAGCGGGGCACGCCCAACCTGGCAATGACGCTGTTGACGCGCTTCATCGCCGTCTATGGCGCGGCGGCGGTGGCGGCGTGGACGGTGGTCCAGCGCATCTTCGGCTTCGCGCAGGTGCCGGGAATGGCGCTCGCGCGCGTCGCTCCGGCCATCGTGGGGCAAAATCTCGGCGCTAAACAACCGGAGCGCGCCGAGCGCGGCGTCAACGTGGTGATGTGGATGACGTTCATCGTCACCGGGATCATTCTGGCTGCACTGGTGATGTTTGCGCCGCAGGTTTTTCGCTTGTTCAGCGCCGACGCCAACGCCACCGCCGTTGGCGTGCAAATGCTGCGGGTGCTGGCGTTAGGCTATCTGGCGAACACGCTTACGCTGGTGCTCAACGGCGCGCAAATCGGCGCGGGCGACACCGTCTCGCCGATGATTATCAACATCGTCGCGCTGTGGGTGGTGCAAATCCCGCTTGTCTATGTATTCTCCCAAATGCTGCGCTTGGGCGTCACGAGCATCTGGGTCGCGTTAGTCATCGGCTGGCTGGTGCAACTCGCGTTGCTGATGCGACGACACCGGCAAGGGGCGTGGAAACTGAAACAAATTTGACGTGATGCGTGACAAGTTCTCGCGTCACGCATCACGTTTTTAAGAACTATTGAGCCTTTTTCAGCGCCTTGAGCGTCTCCGCCTCAGGGCGCTTTTTGTAATAGTCGTCCAGCGGATAGCAGCCGGAGACCAGCCCTTTGCGCGGCGCGGTCGTGCAATCGCTGAAGGTGCGGCAGATGCGCGCGCGCTGCAAAGGTCGTCCGGCCAATACATCGGCCGGCATCTCCGGGTATGAGAGCACCATCCGCCCTAGCCCGACGAAGTCGGCCTGCCCGGTGCGGACGACATGCTGCCCAATGTTGGGCAGCCACTCCTGCGTGTATGAGTACCCCGATCCGACAAACGCCAAATCGGGACGGTGCTGCTTGAGCTGCCGGACCACGTCCACCTGCCGGGCAACGCCGACGAGCGGATCTTCCGGCGGCTGGTAGCCATCGGAGGGTGGGAAGAGCGCCGGGCGCTGGATGTGCGGGACGTAGTACGGGCTGCCCACGGTGACGCACAGTAACTCGATGTCCAGTTCGGCCAACAAGTCCAGGAAGGCGAACGGTTCGGTCAGATCGTAACCCACGCCGGAACCGTCGCCGCCAAAAGCATAGCGATATGGCGCTGTGAAGGGCGCGGGTTCCCCCATCCCGTCCGCGCCGGGCTGGAAGAGGACGAAGTCAATGGCGCTGACGCGCACGCCGATGCCCATGCCCGGAACTTCGGCGCGGATCCCGGCGACCAACTCACGCAGGAAGCGCGTGCGGTTTTCGAAGCAGCCGCCGTACCGTCCGGGGCGGTCGTAGGCGCTGAGGAACTCGTGGCCCAGATAACCGTGACAGTGCTTGAGGTCCACGAAGGCGTAGCCGGCTTGCTGCGCCAGCTTTGCCGCGCCCACGAACGTCTCGATAAGCCGGGCGATGTAGTCATCGGTGATCACCGGATAATCGGCGGCGATCCCGAACTTCGCATCCAACAGCGGGTGGTGGTAGAGGATCTTCGGTTCCAGCTTCGTCTTGCTGTTGGGCCGCGCGAAGCGCCCGGAGTGCGTCAGTTGCAAGCCGATCAACAGATCGTCGGCGGTATCGTAGCGCGCGGTGTGTTCACGGATCAACGTCTCGCGCAGCGCCGCCAGGTCGCCGACGGTCTGCGGGTTGATCATCAACTGTTCGGGGTTCGCCCGCCCGTCGCGCTGCACGGCGACGGCCTCCCCACCCCAGATCAACTTCGCGCCGCTCGCCCCGAAATTCTGCCAGCGGCGCACGGTCAACTCGGAAGGCCGCCCGTCCGCCGTCCCGTCCCAGCCCTCCATCGGCAGGATGCAGAAGCGGTTGCCGATCACAAACCCGTCCCTGAGTGTGTACGGCTGCGCCAGCGGCGCGTCCAATCCGGTCGCCAGTTCAGCGTCGAAGCCCAACGCAATGCCGGATTCGTCCAGATACGCCTGGAACGCCTCGGCGGTTTTCAGCGTTGCAATACGCCGATAATTCATCATAGCTCCTTCTGTCTCGAAATGAAAAACCACGAATCTTCACTAATTTCCACGAATAGTGTACTGGACAGAAGCATATTGCAATTTTGGTACCCGGATGAACACGGAAAACACGGATTTCTTTCCCTAAAAATCCGTAGAATCCGTGAAATCCGTGTACGATTCTTCGATTCGTGATTGCAAGATCATCTTGACTACTACAAATTTTCACGAATAGGGAACAAAAATTAAGTACATTCGTGAAGATTCGTGGTTAGAATTTTTGATGCATACCCAATTACAGCCCAGAAAGCGCCTGGCGCACTTTCTCGATCAGCGCGTCGAGGTCTGCGCGCGAACGGGTTGGATCGGTGTGCAGGAACAACGTGCGCGCCAGCACATCGAGCGTGTTGGGGCACATATCGGGCGTGTATTCCACCGGGACTTCGGCCCGCTTGAAGGCGTCCATGCCGGGATGATGCGCCCCCTGCTGCTTGAGAACCGGCTCCCAGTTGGTGTAGACGTGCCGCCCACTGTCGATCGGCGAGTCGGCGTCAACTCCGGCTTCATCCAGGCCATCCAGCGCAGCGCGCATACGCTCCGGCGTCTCGAAGAGCAGCGCCAGCGTCGTGCCGCAGTCGCCTTCGACGTCGTGAATCGGGTTGAACGTAAAGCCACCCACATCGCTCAACGCCTGGATCAGCAGCCGCTTCTCGGTCAGCATCGCGTCCAGCATCCCATCGAGTCGTGTGAGTTGCACACGCAAGACGGCGCTGAGGATTTCGTTGGTGCGGAAATTCATCCCCGCAAAAAAGGGCGTGGCGATCCGCGAAGCGTAATCGCGGAACGAGGAACCGCCATCGTGGAAGATCAACGCGCGGTGGTAGAGCGTCTCATCGTCCGTGACAAGCGCGCCGCCCTCGCCGCAACTGATGATCTTGTAGTAGTTGAACGAGTACGCCCCCGCGTCGCCAATCGCCCCCAGGCGCTTGCCGCCGTAAGAGCCGCCATCCGCCTGGCACGCATCTTCGAGCACTTTGACGTTGTGCTGCCGAGCGACGGCCATAATCGCATCCATGTTGCTCGGCAGGCCATTCATGTGGACGGGGATGACCGCTTTGGTGCGCGGCGTGATTTTGCGCGCGGTATCCACCGGATCGAGCGTGAGCGAGGCATCCACCTCGGCGATGACGGGCACAGCGCCCACCGCCAGCGGCGCGAGCGCCGTCGCCATGAAGGTGTACGCCGGGACGATCACCTCGTCGCCCGGCCCCACGCCCATCCCCACCAACCCGGTGATGAGCGCCGCCGTCCCGCTGGTTACGGCGACGGCGTACTTCGTCCCGATCTTGGCCGCCCACTCCGCCTCGAAGCGCGCCGACTCGCTCTGGTCGCCGCCGAGGTAGCGGAACAATTGCTTCGATTCGATGACGCGCTTAACGGCGTCTGCTTCTTCTTGTCCGATGATGTACATACTTGTGATCTCCTATTGATAGTCAGATAGTCTTTAGTCGCGTAGTCGGAAGACTCTGCTACGCTATTTTATTGAATGGATATCGAACTGGCACACACCACGCGCCGGATGCCGGCTTCGACGGCGGCCTGGAACACGTTGAACGTCCCGCCCACGTTGACGCGGAACATCTCCTCGCTCGCCGCCATGCTCGGATGCGGGTACGCCGCCAGGTGCAGCACGCCCTCCATCCCCGCCACGTGCGCGCGCAGGCCGTCGAAATCGGTGATGTCGCCTTCACGGTACTCCGCCCCGGGAAGCGGGTCTGCGATGCGCAAATCCAGCACGCGCACCTCGTGCCCGCGATCCAACAGCCATTGCACAGTCGGGCGTCCAACGCCGCCCGTCCCGCCGGTGACAAGGATTTTCATAAGGCCAAACCTCCGTTAAGCATCAGCACAAGTCTACACTATTTTTCACGAATGGAAAACATAGCTGGTGATGACCCATATCTCACCGCAGAGCACGCTGAGGCCGCAGAGAGATGCAAAAAGGCTTTCTCTGCGTACTTTGCGCCCTCTGCGGTAAATAAAAAGCGCGGCTCGTTGCTGACGAGCCTGCGCTGCGATTGAATCGGGTCAAATTGCGGTCAAGTTTCTGCTAACGGCTCAACCAGCCGCCGTCGATCGGGACCACGGAGCCGTACATATAATCGGACGCCGCCGACGCCAAAAACACGACCAACCCTTTCAAATCTTCCGGGACGCCCCACCGGCCGGCAGGGATGCGTTCCAGAATAGAGTGGCTCCGCTGCTCGTCGGCGCGCAGAGGAGCGGTGTTGTCGGTGGCCATGTAGCCGGGCGCGATCGCATTCACATTGATGCCTTTACTTGCCCACTCGTTAGCCAGGGCGTGGGTCAAACCCGCCACGCCGCTCTTGGCCGCGGTGTACGACGGCACCAGAATGCCCCCCTGGAACGAGAGCATCGAGGCGATGTTGATGATCTTCCCGCTTCCCTGTTGGGCCATCACATTGCCAGCGGCCTGGGAGAGGAAAAAGACCGCTTTCAGGTTGATCTGGATGACGTCGTCCCAATAGGCTTCGCGGAACTCCAGGGCCGGCGCGCGGCGGATGATACCCGCGTTGTTGACCAGGATATCCAGTCGCCCCAGGTCCTGAACGATCTGATCGACCTTCTCATATAACTCCGTGACGGGAGCGGCGCCGAGATTGCATATAACCGGCAAGAAACGGCGTCCCAGGGCCTGCACCTCCGCTTGCGTTTCCTCAAGAGAGATGACATCGAGTCCGGCAATGTCGGCCCCGGCTTCAGCCAGGCCAAGCGCCATCGCCTGGCCCAAACCGCGCCCGGCGCCGGTGACAAGCGCCACTTTGCCATCAAGCTTGAATGATTCCAGAATGCTCATTGTGGTCTCCCCTCTAAAAATGGCCTTACTTCAACGCCTAAGGCGGATCACAATCCGCCGTCCGCGCAGCGCCGGATTGTGATCCGGCGCAAGCCTTGTGATCCGGCGCAAGCCTTGTGATCCGGCGCAAGCCTTTTGCAAACGGCCAATAGCGACTGGCCTCAGCTTTGCGGCACGTGCCCCAACCGAGTGGAAATGGTATTGGCCGTCTCGACGACCAGATCGGACAGCTCGACAAGCCGGGGCAGCGACAGGCGGTACGCTGGCCCCGACAGGCTAATGGCAGCAAACACGCGCCCGGTGCGATCGAAAATCGGCGCACCCACACAGCGAATACCATCCTCGCTTTCCTCGTCATCCGTGGCGAATTTTTGCTCACGAATAGCGGTAAGATGCTCGCGCAGTCTGGCCCGGTCCGTGATCGTGTTTCCAGTCTTGGCAAGCAGGTCCAGTCGATCGATGAGGCCAGTTCGGTCACTTTCAGGCAAGAACGCCAGAATCGCCTTGCCCATCGATGAACAATGCAACATATTGCGCGAGCCAATCTTGGTATCGGTCCGCAGAGATTGCGAGCTTTCGGCTTTGCCCACATAGACGATAGTGTCGTCATCCAACATGGACAAATACGTCGTTTCGTTGACAACATCGCTCAATTGACGCAGATAGGGCTGCGCCAACTCAGGCAATTCCAGGGAATCCAGCACGTTCTGGCTCAGGCTCAAAGCCTGGATGCCGAGACGATAATGAGTGGCATCAGCCTGAGCCACATAACCACGGGCGGCCAGGGTGCAGATGAGCCGGTACGCCGTGGGACGCGAGATATCGCACAGCTTTGCCACCTCTGCCGCCGACAAAGGCTGCCCAGCCAGAGCGATACATTCCAAAACGTCGAGCGCCTTGAGCACCGTTTGGGAGAAATTAGTTTCGTCGGATGTATCCTTCGACACCATACACCATACCGTCCTTTCCGGTAAATTAGGTCACTGTACCTTTGCGTATCCCACTGACCTGTGTTACATTCCAGCAATAACGGTGAATGGTACTAATAATCCCGCGCTTGTCAAACATCCCAACTATCATCATTTTGTGCTTCGAGGGGATCGACAGATCCCCGTTTGTGCAGATGATCAAGCCACCTGATCCAGCGGGGCGGGATCCATATCATCGAAAGCCTGATTTTCGCCGCCCATAGCCCACACGAAACTGTAGTTACTGGTGCCGGCCCCTGCGTGGATCGACCAACTGGGCGAGAGCACCGCCTGCCCATCTCTGACGACGATGTGCCGGGTCTCGTGGGGCGCTCCCATCAAGTGAAAGACCACGTTGTCGCTTGCCAGATTGAAATACAGATACACCTCCGAGCGGCGCGCGTGGGTATGCGCCGACATCGTATTCCAAACGCTGCCAGGGGCCAGCTCGGTACAGCCCATCACCAGTTGGCAGCTAGGCGCGCCGCCTTCGTAGATATACTGGTAGATCGTGCGCGCGTTGGCCGCCTCCGAACTGCCCGCCGCGATGCGGTTGGCCTGGGTTTGGGCAATGTGGGTGGTCGAATAGGCTTTGTGGGCCGGCAGACTCACCAGATAAAACCGGGCCGGTTGCTGCGTATCGGCGCTCGAAAAGCTGATCGCCCGGCTGCCCCGCCCAATGTACAGCATGTCCTGACAGGCCATCCCGTATTCCTGACCATCGACCGTGATACTGCCCGGCCCGCCGATATTGAAGACGCCGATTTCGCGCCGTTGGGCAAAGTACTCGGCCCGCAGTTCATCGCCGGCTTCAAGGCGCAGCGAGCGGCTCGCCGGTACGGCTGACCCGACAATCACCCGGTCAACGTTCGAATAGACCAGTTTGATTTCATCGAGCGCAAACAGACCGGTGATCAGAAATTCCTCTCTGATTTCGGCGGTGCTCATTCTAATGAAGCTCTGTGGATCTCGTGAGTATCGAATTTCCATTTTGGACTCCAAGCTCTCGAATTAAGAATCGACCTTTTTCCTTATCACCCCACGCAGGCTGATCTCGCGCGCGCGATGACAACTGACAAAATGGTTGGGCGAAATCTCCTCCTGCACCGGCGTCTCCGCGCGGCAGACGTCCTGCGCGTAACGGCAGCGCGGATGAAAATAGCAACCCGTCGGCGGATTGGCCGGATCGGCAACCTCACCCTCCAGCACGATGCGCTGCGAGCGCAGGCGCGGATCGGGATTGGGCACCGCCGAAAGCAGCGCCTCCGTGTAGGGATGCCGGGGCGCGGCAAAAAGCGCCTCGGTTTTGGCTACCTCGACGATCCTGCCGACGTACATCACCGCCACCCGCTCGCTGATGTGCTTGACGACGCTCAAGTCGTGCGCGACGAACAGATAGGTCAGGCCGAGCTGTTCCTGCAGTTCGAGCAGCAGGTTGAGAATCTGCGCCTGCACCGA
This sequence comes from Anaerolineae bacterium, assembly GCA_034432995.1. GTDB lineage: Bacteria > Chloroflexota > Anaerolineae > B4-G1 > SLSP01 > DSWT01. The sequence continues at coordinate 9,832 of DAOUAY010000208.1, forward strand.
AACATCGAGCGCCGAGACCGGCTCATCGGCCACAACCAGGCACGGGTTCAGCGCCAGCGCCCGCGCGATCCCGATTCGCTGGCGTTGCCCACCGCTGAAGGCGTGGGGATACCGCCGCATGTACTCAGGCCGCAGTCCCACCAGATGCAACAACTCGGACACCCGCTCCATCCGCTCCTCGCGGTCCTTCATCCCGTGGACGAGCAGCGATTCGCCAACGATGTCGAGCAGCGTCATACGCGGGTTGAGCGACGAGAAGGGGTCTTGAAAGATCATCTGCATCTTGCAGCGCAGGTGTTGCACTTCCCTTTCGGGCAACGCGGCGACATCCAGGACCGTGCCATCGTCCACGCGGAAGAATACCTGCCCGGCCGTTGGATCAATGGCCCGCAAAATGCAACGCGAGGTCGTCGTCTTGCCGCACCCGCTTTCGCCCACCAGCGACAGCGTTTCGCCCTGGTTGATGTGGAAGGTCACGTCATCCACTGCGCGGACGTGGCCCACCACCTTTTGCAGAAAGCCTTTCCGAATCGGAAAGAACTTACGCAGGTTTCTGACATCGAGTAGCACGTGGTCGTTGGCGTCGTTCACTTTGACTTTACCCCTGATACAAGAAACAGCTTGCTTTCTGCTTGCCGTTCACGGGCTGTAAAACGGGTTCCTGCTGGTCACACGTTCCAGGCATAAAATCCGCGCAGCGCGGGTGGAACGGGCAGCCCGTGGGACGATTGTAGGGATGCGGCACCGAGCCGCTGATCGTCGGCAACTTGACGCGCGGCGTGGATTCGATGCTCGGAATCGAGCGTAAAAGCGCCTGCGTGTACGGATGCCGGGGATTGTGGAACAGGTCGTCCACGGGGCCTTCTTCGACCACGCGCCCCAGGTACATCACCGCCACGTGATCGGCCATTTCGGCGATGACGCCCAGGTTGTGCGTGATGAGCATGATCGCCATCCCGCGTTGCTGCTGCAACTGCCGCAGCAAGTCGAGAATCTGCGCCTGTGTGGTCACGTCGAGCGCGGTGGTCGGCTCGTCGGCGATGAGCAGCCGGGGATCGCACGAGAGCGCCGCCGCGATCATCGCGCGCTGGCGCAAGCCGCCGCTCAACTCGAACGCATATTCGTCGATCCGGCGATCTGGCTTGGGAATCCCCACCTGCCCCAGAATCGCGACCGCGCGTTCGCGCGCTTGAGCTTTGCTCGCGTCGCCGCAATGCAGGCTGATCGCTTCGATGATCTGGCTTCCGACCGTATGCACCGGGCTGAAGGACGTCATCGGCTCCTGAAATACCAGCCCGATCTCAGCCCCCCGAATGGCGCGCATCTCTCTGCTGTTGGGGTGCAAGCGCGTCAAATCGACCACTTTGCCATCGGCGCAACGCAGCGTGATCTCGCCATCCACGATGCGACCCGGTTGATCGACGATACGCAGGATCGACTGCGCCGTCACACTCTTGCCGCAGCCGCTTTCGCCGACGACGCCGAGCGTTTGCCCAGGGTAGATGTCGAAGGTCGCGCCGTCCACCGCTTTGACCGTGCCTTCGTCCTGAAAAAAGTACGTTTTGAGATTGTGTACCGAAAGTAACGTCTCGTGTCCGTTTTCCATGTGAAGTTTATCCATAAGGATCGGCTGCGTCGCGCAGACCGTCGCCCACAAAGTTGAACGACAGAACGGCGATGATGACAGGAATGGCGGGAATCAGCAGCCACGGGGAAATGGCGAGCGCCTGAATGTTTTGCGCATCTTGCAACAACACTCCCCAACTGATCGCCGGTGGGCGCAGCCCCAGGCCCAAAAAGCTGAGCGAAGTCTCGCTGATGATCATCGCCGGGAGCGCCAGCGTCGTCGCCGCGATAATATGACTGAAGAACGACGGAACCATGTGCCGCAGGATAATGCGCATCCGGCTGCACCCCGCCAATCTGGCGGCCATGACGAAATCCTCCTGACGCAAAGAGAGAAATCTTCCGCGCACCACGCGGGCTAGCTCTGTCCACCCCAGCAGCGAAATGATGATCGTGATCGCAAAGTAGACCTGGCCGACAGTCCAATTGCCGGGCAGCGCCGCCGTCAGGCCCAGCCACAATGGGATCGTGGGAATAGACCGCAAAATCTCGATGACGCGCTGGATGAGCGTGTCGATCATGCCGCCATAATACCCCGAGATGCCGCCCAGCACCACGCCCAGAATCAGGCTGAGCGCGACGCTCACCAACCCAATGGACAGCGAGGTGCGCGTGCCGTAGATCAGGCGCGACCACAAATCGCGCCCCTGCATATCCGTGCCCATAAGCGAGAGGGTCTCCTCTACCGGAGCGCCTTCCACACCGATGATGTGAATATCGCTGGGGATAACGCCAAACCACTTGTACGCAAATCCCCTGGTAAAAAATCGCACCGGGAACTTGACCGAAAGATCAGGCTCGTACACACGCTTGAAAGTTTTGGGGTCGCGCATCCCGGTGATGCGATACACGTGCGGGCTGAACTTGCCATTCTCCATCCAGTGAATCGGTTGGGGGGGCATCACCGAACGCATCGCCTCGGAAGCCTCCGGGCTGGTGTAGGCCAGAAAGTCCGCGGACAGCGCAATGAGGTAAAAGAGGATCAACAGAATAGTGCCGGCCATCGCCAGGCGATGTTTGCGAAACCGCCACCACATCAACTGCCATTGCGTAGCGACCGCGATTTGCTCTTCGGCCCGCGTCGTGACGAACTCGTCGGCCGGCGCTTGTGTTAGGACGGCAGCCGCGCGTCCCGATTCAGGCGGTATCACTTCTGCCATCACTGTCTCCCCAGGCGGATGCGCGGATCAACCCACATCAACACCAAGTCTGAAATGAACGTGCCGATAACGGTCATTGCGCCGAGCATCAGCACGATCGTGCCCGCCAGAAACATATCTTGCGCGATCAGCGCCTTGAGCAACAGCGGCCCCACCGTCGGCAGGCTCAACACCATCGAGACGATAATGCTGCCCGATACGATATACGGGAACAGATAACCAAGCGTGCTGACAAACGGGTTGAGCGCCACGCGCACCGGGTACTTCAGAATCACCCGCAGCTCGGGCAGTCCGCGCGCGCGCGCCGTCATGACGTAGGGCTTGCGCAACTCGTCGAGCAGGTTGGAGCGCATAATGCGAATCATCTGCGCCGTGCCGCCTATGCCAAGCACGATCGCCACGATCGGGAGGTGCTTGAGCATATCCACGAATTTAGCCCAACTCCACGGCGCGTTGGCATACTCGACCGAGAACAATCCGCCGACGTTAGCGTTGAAGTACTTGAAGCCAACGTACATCACGATAAGGGCCAACATAAAACCGGGAATCGCCAGGCCGATAAAGCCAATGAAAGTGGCGATATAGTCGCCAATCGAATAGCGTTTGACCGCCGAATAGACGCCAATGGGCAGCGCCAGCCCCCACGTGAAGACAATGGCCGCCAGCGAAATAATCATCGTCAATGCCAGGCGGTCGCCAATCACGTCGAGCACCGGGCGACCCCATTCTATCGCCATGCCATAATTCCCCCGCGCGATCAGCCCCATCCACTTGAGATATTGAATGTGCAGCGGCTTATCCAGGCCGTATTGGATACGCATCGCCTGCGCCTCCGCTTCCGTTATCCCAATCCCCGAAGCCGACATCGAAGCGATGTACGACGTCACGTAATCGCCAGGGGGCAACTGGATGATGACGAAAGAGATAACCGTGATAGCCAAAATGGTCAAAATCGCCAGAATCAAACGGCGCGCGATATACGCTAGCATAGAGTCAGTCCTCTAAAATCCTCTTCTTCGAAAATGGCAAATGGCAAATGGCAAATGGCAAATGGCAAAAACTCCGTTGACAAATTTTCGTGCTCGCATGGAGCGCGGCAGCACCGAAGTCGCCTCTCCTCTGAAAATAACTTACTGCAACGCTTAAGGCGGATCACAATCCGCCCCTGCAGCGCCGGATTATGATCCGGCGCAAAGCATTTTCGTTCCTGCGAAAATAACGTTACTGCAACGCTTAAGGCGGATCACAATCCGCCGGCTTAAGGCGGATCACAATCCGCCGGCTTAAGGCGGATCACAATCCGCCGGCTTAAGGCGGATCACAATCCGCCGTCCCCGCAACGCCGGATTATGATCCGGCGCAAGCATTTTCGTTCTCGTTGGTAAAGATTGGTTACCTTTCTCCCGGCGCCAGACGCCGGGAGAAAGGCAAAGGCCATGTTACGACTTGAAGAAGAAAGTCACGGGCCGCGACGATTGCGGCGTGCGCGCGTGCTGCGCGTTGACCTGACGTTCCGGGATATTGCCCATGTTGTTCTTGACGACGCGCACCCCCATGAACGCCGGCGACTGTCCGACCAGGCCGATGCTCCACTGCTGCTCGACGATGATCTTCCAAATCTCTTTCGCATTCTTGATCTGACCGGCCTCGTCCATACCGAACGCCGCTCTGAAGAGATCGAATGCGCGCAGCATTTCGGGATCGTCGGGTTTCGTGCCCTGCGCGCCGTTCGAAGCATACCACTTGGCGAACGCCATACCCATGTGGCACTCCCCTGGATCCACCGGCAGCGCGTGACGGGCGAAGAGATACAGCATCTCCGAGCCATCGTTGGCCCAGGTGATCATCTGGTGCTCGTTGTTAGCCGTCATACCGAACGCAAGGTTGCGCTCCAACTCCTTGATCGTCACATCGATGCCAATCTTTTGCCACTGCTGCTTGACCATCTCGCCGACCTGGGTGTACGGAATGAACGCGCCGCTGACCGTGATCATTTCGAAGGTCAAGCGTTCCCCGTTATCGGTGCGCAGGCGGAAGCCGGCGCTGTCCTTCTTGTCCAGTCCCAGCCCGTCGAGGATGCTGTTCGCCTGTGCGATATCCAACTCGCACCACTTCTTGTTCCACTCAGGCCCAGGGCTGTAGATCGTGTCGGGCGACGGCGCGGTCGAACCGGGCGTGCCGACGCCGAGCCAGAGCGCCTCGTTGAGTTGATCACGGTCGATCCCCATCGAGAGCGCGTGGCGGAAATCCTTGTTCTTGAGCCACTTGGCGATTTCGGCGTCGCCCTCATACGCATTGCCAATGTGCAGCGCGGCGTCCGAGCCATTGAAGGCCGGATCGAGATGCACGGTGTAGTTGCCCTTTTCCGCATTTTCCAGGAAAACGGGCAATTTGGCAAGCCCCATGTGACGTTCCTGAATATCGTACTCGCCGGCAATCGCGCGCAGGTTGGCGACTTCGGTGTTCTCCGCCAGGGCGAAAGAGATTTCGTCGATGTACGGCAGTTGGTTGCCTTCAGTGTCCACAGCCCAGAAGTAGGGGTTACGCTCTATGGACCAGGTGGGCGTGTTGATCGGGGAAACCGTTACCCACGGCGTCATCGTCGGCACTTCGGGGTTGAGCGCCCAACTGTACCGGTTTTTGAGCATGGAAACCCAATTG
>DAOUAY010000209.1:0-3399 GCA_034432995.1 Anaerolineae bacterium
TGGAATTGGCCGTCAGCCTGACCCTGGCATTTGTCTTTCTGGGAGATCGCCTGGCCTGGTATCAATGGCTCGGCGCGATTTTGCTGCTGGGGGGCGGCGTCCTGGCGCGGATGGATATCGAAGCCGGCGCTGTGCCGCCGCCGCCTTTCAATCCGATGGAGGGGTGATGATGGGAGATAGGACGCGCAATATGGTGCGGCTTTTGAACCATAACCACCCGATCTGCGCCAAACTCGCAATTTCGAAGGCCACGACGGCCACGTAGAGTCCGGGATAACGTTGTAGGGCGATACCTGCGCCTAAAATGGCGACCATGAGCAACGAGTAGATCGTTGTCGCTTCGGTGATGCTCCGTGTGTGGCGACTGTGCACGATCCGCCCCTGGAACCAACTCATCAACACTGCCAAAACAGGCAAGCCTATTCCTAACCACAACGCCCCCTTGCTGATGGAAATCAAGGTTTCTGGCAGCGCCATGACGGCGCTGAGCCAAAGGTTGGCCAGCGGTGTGGCGACAATCAACAGGGTAACGGCAACGGTGAGAACAAGCAAGATGGTGGTGAAGCGCCGCAATGTGACGACTACGCCAGGCTTCCCCATGTGCGCAACGATGACTTCGTTGAGCGCCATGCCCGGACTGCGCAACAGAAAGAGCAGCCCGTTGACCACAGGCCAGGCCGCCAGCGAGGGGAGTGGATTGGGCATTCGGCTGACGGCGGCGCTGCCGAACGGCTGGATGATTACCCAGATGAATGCGGTCAGCGCCAGCGGGATGTAGAAAGAGAGGAACTCGCGGGTGGTCAGCGGTTCACCGGGCGGCGCGGGGATGATTTCGTCGCGCACGATGGGGCGAACGCGCAGCCCGGAGAAAATGGCTTCGGCAACGACACCCGTGCTGATCGCGGCGCACGCGACGATGATGCCGGGAATCGTTCCGATGAAGTAGCCGGTGAACAGCATAACGAGATTAGCGCCGAGCCGGATCAGCGTGCCTGCCCCCACGGCCCTGGAATGGCCGTAACGAATCATCACCCCCTGGTTGAAGCGCCGGAAGGCAATCGCCCAGGCCCACGGCGTCACGATGCGCATACCGATGCGCCCTGGTTCGATGATCGACTCCGGCGCGCCGATGATATAGCGCGCTACGACGTCGTATAAAGGCGTGAAGGCGATCACTATATGTATGATTGTCAACGCGAGGCTGACGCGCATCATAAAGCGGCGCAGCTTGAGGAAGGCGGCGTAGTCCTGCGTGAGGGCTGTGGCTGCCGAAAGCATCATCATGATGGGCGCAGCAATGACGAACGAGAACGGTGAAACGATGCCGCCCCATGCTGCCAGGTTGATCTCCGGGGCAGCGAGGCGGGCGACAATGGCGCTCATCGCCGGACCTTCCAGCGTCATCAACGTCCAACTCGCGGCCAGCGGCCACCACGCCTGCGCGACACGGCGCAGGGTCAACTCAGGTGCATGTGTCGGCGATGTATCCATAGAGAATTCGTGCAATCTCGCAAATCCGAGTCCAGAATGATGTGCCAAGCGGCAGTGTGGGTCAGTTTACCCGATTGTCCGAAAAAAGCGAGAAATGGGTAACCAGTAACCAGTAACCAGTAACGAGTAACGAGTAACGAGTAACCAGTAACGAGTAACGAGTAACCAGTAACGAGTTATGGGGGATGAGGTGTGTTTTGGGGCGTCCGTGGAGTCCTGTGGCGCGATTGTGCGGGGCGCTTCTCGCGTGGGGCGTGTGGGTAGCCTGGCCGGCGTGGGGATGGGCGGCGGTGATTGTTGCGCTCGCGCCGTGGGTAGTGGAATGGCTTGCGGACCGAAAAGCGCCCCGGTTCACGGCGCTGGATGTGACGCTGCTGGCCTTTGTGCTCAGCGCGCTGGTGGGGGTATGGGCCGGGTACGACCGCTCAGGCGTTCACGCGATCTTCCCCGCGTATCCCGTAGGTTGGCCCAAGCTGTGGGGATTGCTGCTGGCGGCGTTCGTCTACGCGGCGCTGGCAACTCTGCCAACCGAAGCGGCGCGCAGGTGGGCCATCGCCCTTCTGACAGGACTTGGCGCCGCCGCTGCGCTCTTTAGCATCGTCTATTTTGGCATCGCGCCGCCAGCGCTCTCGCAGTTTACCGCCTGGCTGATCCCGAACGACAACGTGATTGCGGGCGTCATCGCGCCGCTGCTCGTGCTGGATGCGGGAATGTTGCTCACGCCGCGTTCCACACGCATCTGGGGGATAGCCGCCGGCGCAGTCATGCTCGGCGCGCTACCCTTGACCGGCTCGCGGGGCGCGTGGGGTGCGCTCGGCGTGGCGCTTGGTCTGGCGGCGCTCTGGCAAGTTGCGCGACGCTGTGGAAGGGCGTGGCTGCGGTTCGGCGTCTTCGTGGGCGGACTAACCGGCGGAGTGTTGACTAGCGGCTGGCTGATGGCCCGCTCCGGGCTGTGGGCAACCGCGCTCCATCACCCGGACATCGCCAACCGGCTGTGGATCTTCCTGCGCGGGCTGCTGCTCGTGCGCGACTACCCATTCACCGGCAGCGGCCTGGGGCATTTCGCGCTCGTGGACTCGACCTACGCGCAGTTGATCCACGTGCCCACGCTGCCCTACAGCCACGCGCTGCTGCTAGATGTCGCCATCGAGCAAGGCCTCCTGGGCGCGCTGGCGCTGCTCAGCGTGTGGCTCATCGCGCTATGGCGGGGGCTGTGGACACTGGCCCGCGCCGACAAACGGATGCCGCTGCTGGGGGCCGGGCTGCTCGCATTGAGTGTGATCGTCATTCACGGCTTGGGCGACGACGCGCTATACAGCAGCCGGTGGAGCGCCTTCCTGTGGGCGCCGGTAGGCGTCATCGTGGCGGCGCAACGGGATGCGCCTGTCGTCCCGGCCTGGCAGCGGTGGATCGAGCGGGTTGGCGCGGCGGCGCTCGGCGTAGCGGCAATTGCGGCATTTTTCAGCCTGCGACCGGCGCTTGTCCCGGCGTGGTACGCCAATCTGGGCGCATTGGCGCAGACACGCGCTGAACTTCCGTGGTACAATTACCGGCAGTTCGACAACCCGACGCTGGATCAAATCCGGCAGCGGGGGAACTTTTCCGTCGCTGAAGCCTATTTCAACCTGGCGCTGGCCTTCGATCCGGGGCAAGCCACGGCGCGGACACGGCTGGCGCATCTGGCGCTCGCGCGCGGCGACTACGACGCGGCGCTGATGCACGCGCAAACCGCCTGGAACGCCGGACACCGCGACCGGGTGACGCGCCTGCTCCTGAGCGACGCGCTGACCGCGCAAGGCAAGGTGGCGCAGGCCGCCTCGCTGGCGCGGGGCCTCACCTGGGCGGATGGGCGACTGGAAGGGCAAGCCTTCTATCGTTATCAGATCCATGGCGACCGGCGGCGCGCGC
>DAOUAY010000210.1:0-7956 GCA_034432995.1 Anaerolineae bacterium
CGCCACCTGGGACGACATCGTGCGTGAGATCGCCGCGCTGTTGGGCTGGCGCAAATACTTCGTGCCGTTGGCGCGCTCGTTCGCGCGACGCTCGATGCTCAAGCTCTCGCCGTATTGGCGCGCACATCAACGTCGCCGCGCATAAGCATCGGAAATCTGTCTTGCATCCTGCATCTTGCATCCTGCATCTTGCATCCTGCATCCTGCATCTTGCATCTTGCATCCTGCATCTTGCATCTTGCATCCTGGAGGTTTACTATGCCTATTATTCGCAATACCGAATCCGCTCCTACCAAGCCGCAATTTTCTGTTGGCGTGAACGTCATCCTCGTCGGTAGCAAGAAGATGACGGCGGCGCAGCAGGAGAAGGCGCTCGCTGTGGATAAGGTGCGCATCCTCATCGTGGATGCGGACGACCCGGAGAACGTCCTCGTGGATGAGACCGCGCCCGCTCGCGAGTTCAGCACCGGCTCGGTGGGGTACGGACTGAATGTGCGCAGCGTGGAATTTAGGAAGTAGCCGCGACTGTCGACCACAACCGCCGACCACGAATTGGGGAGCGAATAAACGAATGGTGAAGGCGCGATGAGAGGACTTGTGTGTTCGTGGCCTGGATTTCGGGGCGGCAGATTGGGTGTTTGATTGGAGGTAAGTTATGGAACGACGGATGAGCGCGGCAGAGGTGCAGGCGCACTTCGACGAGGTGTTGAAGTACGTCAGCGAGCAGCAGGAGCCTGTGATGGTCGAGTGTGATGGGTAAGTGGTAGCCGTCATCATCTCTATCGAAGCATACGAATCTCTCAAAGTCTGGCAAACCTCAGAGGGTTGATGCGATATTTGTTCCAGCCTTGCGAAGGGTTCTGCATCTTCGCAAGGCTTTCGATGTGAAGTGTCACTTGCCATTGATCCCGGTTTTCTCTACACTGTGAGCATGGCAACGGCGGGGTGAGGGTTTTGTCAACGGGTAAGGGGGTCAGCGATCAGGTCGCTGGCAGTCCTACCCGTTTTTGCGTTCTGTACTACGTGACTGACACTCACTCGACTAACGGCTACACGACTAACGACTGCTTGACTAAAAAGCAATCACAAGGAGGCCATAGTTGAAAACGAAAAGTCAGATTTTGCGCGCGGCGATTATGGAACGGCGCGCCGTCGTCGTGCCGGGGTGCTACGATGCGCTCAGCGCCCGCGTCATCGCGGCGTGCGGGTTCGAGGCCATTCAGGTGTCGGGGTTTGGGCTGGCGGCGGCGCTGCTTGGCAAGCCGGATATCGGCCTGGTGCAGATGAAGGATGTGCTGGATATGACCTGGAATATCGCCCAGGCCGTCCAGATTCCGGTGATGGCCGATGCGGATACGGGCGGCGGCAACGCGCTCAACGCCGCGTGGGTTACGGAGCGGCTGATTGCGATGGGCGTGGCAGGGATGAACATCGAGGATCAGGTGTTCCCCAAACGCTGCGGGCACATGGCCGGCAAAGAGGTCATCGCGGCGGAGGAGATGGCCGGCAAAGTGCGCGCCTGCGCCGACGCGCGGGATCGCCTGGACCAGGATTTCGTGATCAACGCGCGCACCGACGCCTACGCGCCGTTGGGACTGGATGAGGCCATTCGCCGCTGCAATCTGTATCTGGACGCCGGCGCCGACGTGGCTTTCATCGATGGGATCAAGACCAAAGCCGAAATCGAAAAAGCCGTCGCGGCAGTTCACGGACCGCTGTCGGTCAACCTGATGGACGCGATCACTGGCATCAAGACCGAACTGATCCCTATTCCGGTTCTGGCGCAGATGGGCGTCGCGCGAATTTCGATTCCGGTGGCTTCGATCATGGTTGCGCAGAAAGCCTTGCTGAATTTCTTCACCGCGCTTCGTGAGTCTCCTACCGGCACCCTACCCGGACAAACGCAGTGGGTGGCTTCGTTCGAGGAATTCACCGACTTCGTGGGATTGAAAGCCTACCGCGCGCAGGAAGAACGCTATCTTCCCGCCGAACGCCTGCAAACCAAGTACCAGGGCGTCGAAAAAATCGTCGGCTGAGTAGACTTTCCCGCCAGCGGTGGTATCCTACGGGATATGCACGTATCGACGGAACACAAGCCAGACCAGGCGCGCCACGCTAACGTCTGCGCGCATCAGTGGCGCGATCTCGGCGCGGACGCCGTCCACTGCTGGCGGCGGCAGTGCCGGATTTGCGGCGCAGTTGAGGAGCAGGCGCACACACTGGTCGCGGCGGCGTACACCGTCGTCGGGTGCTGCGCGCATCCGTATGTGTGTGAGGGCTGCGGGTATATTCCACAGTAAACGAGGGATTATGACATCGGATCAATTGAAAGACCTGAAAGAGCGCACACTTGCTCGCTTTTACTCTTTGGGCGAAGAAATCATGAACGGCGTCACCCACGGGATCGGCGCGGCGTTGAGCGTGGCCGGGCTGACGGTGCTGGTGGTGCTGGCCGTCCTCTACGGCAACGTGACGCAGGTGGTGAGCTTCAGCATCTACGGCGCGTCGTTGGTGACGCTATACGTGGCTTCGACGCTGTACCACAGCTTCCAGAATCCGAAGGCCAAGCGCGTCTTCCGCATCCTCGATCACGCCTCGATCTTCTTCCTCATCGCCGGGACGTACACGCCGTTCCTGCTGCTCGGCGTGCAGGGCGCGTGGGGGTGGACGTTCCTCATCCTCATCTGGGGGCTGGCGATTTTGGGCGTGAGCTTCAAGGCGCTGTTCATCAACCGCCTGCAAAAGCTGTCGGTCCTGATGTACATCCTGATGGGGTGGTTGGGCGTGTTGGTGATCCAGACCTTGTTGGTCAACATCTCTGTGGGCGGGTTGGTCTGGCTGGCGGTCGGCGGCGCGGCGTACACGATGGGCGTCATCTTCTACGCGCTGAAGAAAATCCCGTATATGCACGGCGTCTGGCATCTCTTCGTGCTGCTCGGCAGTGCGTGTCATTATTTCGCCGTGTTGTTGTATCTCGCGCCGGCGCATTAGTTTTTTCAAAGAAACATACAGGAGTGCAATATGAAACAGTCGCGTATTATCATTGATCCCACTATTCACTTTGGAAAACCATGCATTGCGGATACACGCATACCGGTCTATACAGTCTTAGAGCTTGTCCAGGCAGGTATCCCCTTTCCAGAGATTGTGAGCAAATATTATCCAGACCTTATGTTTGATGATATCGCGGCGTGCGTACAATATGCCCTTGACCTTATCAAAGCCGAAGAAGTTCACTTGGTTGGAGCAACAGCGTGAAATTCTTCGCCGATCAAGATGTATATCAAGTCACGATTGAATTTCTGCGCGACTCAGGGCATGATGTTCGCTGCACGGCAGAGGTTGGCCTCAATCGAGCTTCTGATGTGATACTGTTGCAATACGCTCGACAGGAAAAACGCATTCTTATCACGCGTGACAAAGATTTTGGCGCATTGGTCTTCCTGCAAGTGTTGGACCATGGTGGCGTCATTCTATTACGGATAACTTTTGACACGTTGGACGATGTCCATCAAGAGTTACTTCGCCTTTTGAGTGCGCATCAGGCCACAGAATTAAGCGCCTGTTTTGTTACCGTAGAGCCGGGGCGGCATCGCATACGCAGAGCAAGGAATCAATGACGACCGGACGCTTCTGCGGCGGCATCGGCGCCGTTATCTGGTCCCCGGAAAAGCAGCGTTATCTGCTGCTGCGCCGAGCGGAGAACAAGGACTTCGCGCCGGGCGTGTGGGAGTGCGTCACCGGGCGCGTGGAGCAGGGTGAGGGCTTCGAGGATGCGTTGCGCCGCGAGGTGCGTGAGGAGTTAGGCGTCACAGCGCGCATCTTCTGCCTCCTGGGAACGACGCACTTTTACCGGGGCGCGTCTACGGTTGAGAATGAACTGCTCGGCGTGATCTACCTCTGCGCTGTGGATGATACGGAGGCACTCCGCCTCAGCGCCGAACACGACGCGGCGCGTTGGGTCACGGTGCAGGAGGCCGGCGAGATGCTCCTGGCGACCGATCCAGGCACTCGATGGATACGCCGCGTCATCGCACGCGCGGAGACGGTGCGGCAGAAGATGCCGTCCGTCTTGCTCAGTTACTATGAGCAAAGCGGATTCGAACTAGGGTAAGTCCAGGCGTTCTCGAACAAGCGCGTAATACGCGGCTTGATCCAATGTACATTCGATAGCGGCCAGAAATTCTTTGCGCGAAAGCCGCATTTGCTGCGCCATTTTCTGGATGTGAAAATCGCTCAACTCACGCGCGCCGTGCAACATAAAGGTGCGCGCCACAAGTTGCCCGTCCAGAAAAAGCTTGTAAATGCGATGGTGCGAATCTTCGACCTCGAAGGCGAATTTGCCGGCTAACGCCGCAGCGACTTTGCGGGTGGGGAGCGTCGTCATAGCACATTCGTTATCGCCGCCGATTCAAGACGACGTAACTCCGTGAGATGGTCCGCCAGATAAGGCGCCAGATGGTCGGCATGGGCTTCCAGGTCGGCGCGATATTCCTGCAAGGCAATTTTATAATCCTGCCGCGCGCCGTCCAGGGTTTTGCCTTCACCGTAAAGATTGAAGACGTCGTCAGACACAAAATACCCTTCGCCGGTAAAGTGGATAGTCACGGGGATGCCTTGCACTTCACTGAGTACGCCGTTTTCGGTGAGCAGGGTGAGCAAATCGGTGTACTCTGAAGCAGGTATAATGGCGGCTAATGGTTGCCCGCGACGCTCAACGATGTAGCGTTCGTGCCCGTAGGCGACTTCGTTTAACATATTGCTCAACTTTTCACGCGCGTCAGAGATACTGACGATGGGACACATTGCGCCCTCCTGGATAGCGAATTGTACAATTTGTACGTATTGTAATGTTATCTTTGTGTTTGTCAATGTGACCGATTTTGCATTTCTAATCCGTTTCATCCGTTAAATCCGTTGACTATTTCAGGAGACAGACGATGGGACATACCTTTGCCGAAAAAGTGCTCGCCCGTAAAGCTGGGCTGGAAAGTGTCGTGCCGGGGCAGATTGTGACGGTGCGGCCCGACAAACTGCTCACCCACGACAACACGTCGGCGATTGCCGCCAAGTTCCGCGAGATCGGCGTGGATAAGGTCGCCAACCCGGCCATGCACGTCATCGTGTTCGACCACGTGACGCCGGCCGCCAACGAGACATACGCGATTAGCCACAAAGCGACGCGCGCGTTCGTGGCGGAGCAGGGCATCGAAGCGTTCTACGACATCGGTGAGGGCATCTGCCACCAGGTTTTGCCGGAGAAGGGGCACGCCTGGCCCGGCGCGGTGATCGTTGGTAGCGACTCGCACACGCCGACGCACGGCGCGTTCGGCGCGTTCGCGGCCGGCATCGGGCGCACCGAGGCCGCCGCCGTGACGGCGACCGGTTCGATCTGGCTGCGCGTGCCGGAGACGCTGCGCATCGTGCTCAACGGGGCGCTGCCGTCGCGCGTCTCCGCCAAAGACGTGATCCTGCGCATCATCGGCGACCTGCGCGCGGATGGAGCGGACTACTGCTCCGTGGAGTTCGCGGGCGAGGCGATTCGCGCGATGAGCATCGCCGGGCGGATGGCGCTGTGCAATATGGCCGCCGAGATGGGCGCGAAGAACGCCGTCGTCGAAGCCGACGCGACGACGCTGGAATGGCTGGCCAGTCGTACACCCTGGGATGTCGAGACGCTGCGCCGTTGGGCCGCCGAGTTCCGCAGCGATCCGGATGCAACTTTCGCTCGCATCATCGAATACGACGTGAGCAACCTCGCGCCACAGGTGGCGAAACCGCACACCGTCGATAACGTCGCGCCGGTCGCAGACGTTGTGGGCACGAAGATCGATCAGGCGCTCATCGGCACCTGCACCAACGGGCGGCTGGAAGACCTTGAGGCTGCCTCAGATATCCTGCGCGGCAAACACATCGCGCCAGGCGTGCGACTATTGGTGCTCCCGGCTTCACGCGAAATTCTGCTGGCGGCTATCGAGCGCGGCGTCATCGCCGATTTGGTGGCGGCAGGCGCGACGTTGCTCAATCCCGGCTGCGGCCCGTGCCTGGGCGCGCACGAGGGCTGCATGGCCCCCGGCGAGGTCACGATCTCGACGGCGAACCGCAACTTCAAGGGGCGCATGGGATCGAAGGAGGCGTTCACCTACCTGGGCAGCCCGGCGACCGTGGCGGCGTCGGCGCTGGCGGGGGTGATTGTGGATCCGCGAACGATTTAGAAGCGTTCAGTGCTGATGTTTGATAATCGCTTCCCAGATTGAAATGACGCTCAAATGTACCCGGTTAGCGGTATTTCGTATTGCTTCACGCATTGTGACTAGCAAACGTTTATCGCCACTTATGAACCATAAAAAGACATGTGTATCGAGCAGGAGTCTCATTGTTCAAAACCCGCCAGAGTTTCTTCAGGCAAAGGCGCATCGAAGTCATCGGGAACAGTGAACGCTCCTTTGCACAATCCGTAAGGACGCAGGTTTTTTGATGTATGGGCAACGGGTTTGATTTCTGCAACTGGGGTGCCGGCCTTAAGAATCACAAACGCTTCACCTGACTCGACGCGCTGTAAATAAGCGCGCAGGTCTTGCAGAATGTCATCGAATGTAATGCGGACTATTGCTTGCTCATTGACAACACTCATCTTTCTTCTCCCTTCGCACACCTTGCATAATTTGAGTATAATTACAAGCGCATAAACTGTCAATGATGACGAACAGATACTATCATCATGATGATGCAAAATCTCGGTGATACCGGGCGGATTATGGCACAAATATGACAAATGACCTGACACGAGAGTACGATATATCCATAGACTGGGAACAACTTGAGTTAATGGCAACGTTATCCCCGGCTAAGCGTGTGCTGGCCGGGATGCAAGCGCAAGCCTTCGCTATGGCTGCCCTGAGGGGCACTTTGCGTCGTCGCTTCCCGGAGTTGTCGCAGTCGGAGTTGAATATGAAGGTCCTTGCGTATCTTACACCGCTACGGATGGAAGTGCCATGAGCGCGCTCGGTTTTTACCTCAAAGTCGTAAAGGCCCTAGAGGAAATACAGGCTCCCTATATGATTGTGGGTGCATTTGCCGGACTGGCTTTTGGCGTCACGCGCGCGACCTTCGATGTCGATATCCTGGTTGATTTGCATGATGAGGACTTTGAAGCGTTAGCTGCTCGATTTCCTCTTCCTCGCTACTACGCCGATCCTGAAATGATGCGCAATTCCACTCGAATGCGGATCATGTTCAACATCATCGACACAGAAGAAGGCATAAAGGCTGATCTGGTCCCACTTACCCGCGAGCCAGATTATCGTATCGCGTTCGATCGTCGCGTGCGGCAGCTTTTCGAGGATGAAGAGGGCAATACCTTCGAGGCTTGGTGTGCTCAACCAACGGACATCATCATTGGCAAACTCAAGGCCTGGACTGAAGGACGTTCGGAGAAACACCCAGCGGACATCAAGGCCATATTGGTTTTCACGTTAAGTGGACTCAGCCCTGAAACGATAAACTTGCAAGCTGTCGAGATCGAAGCGACACGTTTGGGTGCTGACACTGCTAAACTTTGGTATGACCTGATGTTCATTGCGAAGGAAGCTGTGCGTTCTTACAAGGAGAGTCAGAATGCAAACTAAAATCACGGTTTATGCAACTCAATTGGCGCAGTCTGCGCGGAGTAATGTATAAACCAGCGCCCTTCTTGTACGGTGATGCGGGTGTCAAACATGTCAATCACCTTTCTTTTAGCGGCGTTATCCGGCTCATCTATGCCTCTGGCAACATCCGCTGCAAACTGTAGGGTCGCGTCAATCGCTTCATCAGTAAGTCGTCGATTCGTCAATAGTGCCGTTAGTTCATCACGTCGAGTTTCGAGCGCCTTATACCGTTCATTCAATGCGGTCATTTTGTCCTGAATTACCTTCTCGACCAGCCCTGTCGCTTTTGTGAGCGCTGCTGCTAGTT
>DAOUAY010000211.1:0-4506 GCA_034432995.1 Anaerolineae bacterium
GAGCCTTTCGATCAGACCTGGGATATGGCGAACACGATCATCGCCGATCACGCTGTCGGCATCAGCGCCAACGGCGCAATCACCGTCACCGTTGATCACGTGCTGTGGCACAACACGCCCGTCACTGTCACCAAAGACGCGACGGCGGTGGTTCTGGCGCAGAGCCAACTCACTGGCAATCCGCTCTTCGTGAACGCCGGCGCCGGCGATTTCCACATCACCGCCGCATCGGCGGCCCGCGATGCGGGAGCGGTACTGCCGGATGTGTGGCAAGATATGGATTGGCAGACGCGCCCGATGGGGCTAGGCTACGACATCGGCGCGGACGAGTATCCCGACGCCGCGCTGCAAGCCGTTCAGTATGCCTCCAAGCTGGTTATCAATCCGGGCGAAACGGTGGCCTACACGTTGGTGGTCAGTAATACCGGCGCAGCGGATGCCACCAATGTGACGTTGCGTAACACACTCGATCCGCGGCAGCGCGCCATCGCCGTCGAACCGGCGGGAACATGCAGTATCACCGATGGCGAATGGGGCGGCCAGGCGAGCTGCGCGCTGGGGACGCTGATGCCAGGCGCGCTGACTGTGGTCACACTCACAGCGCAAGTCGATCCCGCCATTAGCGATTTCCACAGGATGATCAACACCTTCTCCGTCGTCGCCGACCAAAGCGGCAGTGAATCCAGGCTGTACACTTACGTTCCCCCGGTCTACACCCCCGACGCCATTGTCGTGAAAACCGAACCCTCCGCCGCGAACGCCATCGCCGGCCTCGCCGCCGGCGAACTCGACATCTACGCCGCCGCCACGTCTGACCCGGCCCTAGTCCAGCAAATCGAGGACAACCCCGCACTGGCCGGCTATCGCACTTATGGCCGCTACAACGAGCTGACCTTCAACCCCTCCGGACCGGTCTTCGCGGGCACGGGCAAGCTCAACCCCTTCGCCGTCCCGCGCGTGCGCGCGGCGATGAACCGCCTGGTGGACCGTGAATACATCCGGCAGCAGATTATGGGCGGGATGAGCGTCCCGCGCTGGCACGCGCTCAACACCGCCTCCCGCGATTATGCGCTGCTGGCCGACGTGGCCCGCGCCCTGGAATTGGAGTATGCCTACAACAAGACGCTGGCGCAGCAAACCATCGCCCAGGAGATGCTGGCGTTGGGCGCAACGCTCAACGGCGGCCTGTGGTACTATGCCGGTGAACCGGTCGAGATCATCCTTCTCATCCGCACCGAGGACAAGCGCCGCGCTATCGGCGATTACGTTGGCGACCAACTAGAGAGCATTGGCTTCACTGTCATCCGCGATTACAAAACGTCTGGCGAGGCGTCGCCCATCTGGCTGCGAGGCAACCCCGCCGACGGCCTGTTCCACATCTATACCGCTGGCTGGGTCACGACCGAGACGCCGCGCGACCTTTCCGAGAACTTCGCCTTCTTCTACACCGATATGGGTCTGAGTGTGCCTCTCTGGCAGGCGTACCAGAACACGCCGGCGTTCTATGAATTGGCCCGGAAATTGAACGCTAAGGAGTTCGCCACCCTCACCGAACGCCGTGCGATGATGGCGCAGGCGCTCGATTGGGCGCTGGAGGATTCTGTTCGCATCTGGCTGCACGACATCTTGAGCGTCACCCCGCGCCGCGCCGAAGTAAGTTACGCCTCTGACCTGTACGGTGGGATCAGCGGCTCCTGGCTTTGGCCGCACACGCTAACCCGTGTGGGCAATCCTGACGTCCCGTTGACCATCGGCACCCCTGAACTCTTCCACGAACCGTGGAACCCGCTCAATGGCAGCAACTGGATATACGACATAATGCTGATCCGCGCTACAAGCGACAACGGTCTGATCCCCGATCCCTACACCGGTTTGGCCTGGCCTCAGCGCATCGAGCGCGCTGACGTCGTCGTTCAGCAAGGATTGCCCGTTTTCAAAATTCACGATTGGGTCACTTTGCAGTTCGCGCCGAGCATCGCGGTACCCGCTGACGCCTGGGTGGATTGGGACGCAACAGCGCAGCGCTTCCTCACCGCCGCCGAAGTCTACACCACACCGCAGACCGCGCTGCGCAAAACCACCGTCCACTATCCCGCCGATCTGTACCAGACGGTCACCTGGCACGATGGCAGTCCTTTCTCCATAGCCGATGTGCTACTAAATATGATCCTGACCTTCGACCGCGCCAAAGTAGCCAGCCCGTACTATGATGCTGACCAGGCGCCGAACTTCAATGCCTTTATGTCCGCTTTCCGGGGTGTACGCATTGTTTCTGAGAATCCGCTGATCATCGAGACCTACTCCAACCAGTTCGATCAGGACGCGGAGCTGAGCATCAACACCTGGTGGCCTTACTACAGTCAGGGTCAGGGCGCCTGGCACAACCTGGCGCTGGGGCTGCTGGCAGAGCAAGCTGGGACAGGCGCGTTCAGCGAGGGTAAGGCCAATGTGTACGGCGTGCCCCAACTGGATTACGTCGCCTGGCCGGGCATCGCGCCGCTGGAAGGGCAACTGGAAACCGCGCAAACCGCTAACTTCATCCCCTACGCGCCGACGCTGGGACAATACGTCACCCCCGCACAGGCCACGGCCCGGTGGACCAATCTGGTCAACTGGCGCACCGCGCGCGGCCACTTCTGGATCGGAACCGGTCCGCTGTACCTGGAACGCGTTGTCCCTGTCCTGGGTCAACTTTCCTTGAAGCCCTATCTCGCCTATCCCGACGCTCCGGACAGGTGGGCGAGCTTTACGGAACCGGCCATCGCCGAAGTGACCATTGAAGGCCCGGATAGCATCGTGCTCGGCGACGAAGCCCTCTTCACTGTGGAACTGACTTTCGACGGGCAACCTTATCCACACGCCGATGTCGAAGCCGTCCGTTACCTGGTGCTGGATAGTGGCAATCGGACGCCGTTCAGCGGCGACGCGACGCCGGTAGCCGGAACCGACGGTCTGTGGCGCGTAACGCTGAACGCCGATATGACGCGCCAATTAGCTGCAGGGACCAACCGGCTGGAAATCGTCGTTATCTCCAAACGGGTGGCCGTTTCCAGTTTTGCCACGCACACCTTCACGGATGCCGGGCCGTGCTACGTGCGCGTGTCCAGCTTGCCCGGCAACACCTACCACGATCTTCAAACGGCTATCGACGCCGCGCAGCCGGGCGACACACTCAAGGTGGCGGGGACGTGTACCAACGTCTACAGCCGCCCGCGCCGCGACCTGACGGCGACGGGCGTCGTGACGCAAGTGGCTTACATCGACAAATCGCTGACATTGCAAGGCGGCTACACCACGACGAACTGGCTAACACCCAACCCGTCCGTCAATCCCACCACGTTAAGCGCGTTGGGCCAGGGCCGCGTGCTCTACGTCGCCGGGGGCGTCGACGTGACGCTCAACGGGTTCCGTATCACCGGGGGGAATGCTACCGGATTGGGCGGTTCGCCGCTTGCTGGACAGGACGCCGGTGGCGGCGTTTACGTCATCACAGCGACGGTGATCTTCGGCAACAACCGGGTCTTCGACAACGTCGCCGGCGGAGCCGGCGGCGGCCTCTACCTGCATCGCAGCCCTTCCACAGTGGACAACAACACCTTCACGCTGAATCAGGCCGGTTTGGGCGGCGGCCTCTCCCTCTACGAGAGTACGGCGTTGGTCAGCCGGAACCGGGTTACGCTCAACACTGCCGCGGACGCTGGCGGCGGCCTGTACTTGCACCACAGCAACGCCACCGTGCAGAGCAACCGCGTGCTCACCAACACGGCGGGCAACTACGGCGGCGGGTTGAGTCTCCTGGGCGGCGCCCCACTCGTCAACGCCAACCTCGCGCGCTACAACCAGGCTAACTATGGCGGCGGCCTCGACCTCAACCAGACCGGCGGCAGCTACGCCAACAACGTCATCGCCGACAACCAAACACCCAGCGACGGCGCAGCCATCTACGCGCGCGGCGCGACGGCCCACTTGCTGCACAGCACCATCGCGCGGAACAGCGGCATCACCGCCATTTTCCTCACCGACGCATCACCCGGCATCCACAGCGCGTTGGTGATGACCAACACGATCATCGCCGATCATGGCGCGGGCATTGAGCTTGCAGAAAGCAACACCCTGACGGCGAACACCCTACTCTGGCACAACACGACTGTCACCGTCACCTCGGCATCGCTGCCCTTCGTTACCCTGCTCAATGACTGGACCGCCGACCCGCGCTTCGAGGCCGACGGCTATCATCTGCGCATCGGTTCGCCGGCGCTCGACGTGGGCGTGCCCTCGACGCTGGCCCGCGACGTGGACGGCGATCCCCGCCCCTACGGAAGCGGCTTCGACGTCGGCGCGGATGAAGCGCCCTACGTATCCGTTCCGCCGGAAACCGGGGGCACGTTGGTGTACACCACGACTGAAGGCAGCCAGACGACACTCGTCATCCCGCCAGCCGCCGTGACAACGACGACGACGATTGTGCTGACGCAGTTAGCACCGGAGACGTTAGAAACGCCGCCG
>DAOUAY010000212.1:0-35399 GCA_034432995.1 Anaerolineae bacterium
GTCAGCTTTCAAATGCTGAGAGCTGATAGCTGAGAGCTGATAGCTGATCGCTCGTGGAGGAATAGGAATGAACGCACAAGTGAAACGATGGACGACCGGATTGGCGACGCTGGTGCTCGTGCTCACCGTCACGTTGATGACACTCGGCGCAGCGCCGTGGTACAGCAGCGCGAATCCGCTGGCGCCGACGGCTGTGGAGGTCGAGCCAAACGACTCTTTCGGTACAGCCAATCCCATTGCTATCGGCGAATTGATGTTCGGCGACATCGAAACGATCAGTGATCTGGATTACTTCGTGCTTACCACAACTCCCGGAGCAAGCTACAGAATCACCCTCACCCCACGCGAAACTCAAATCCGGCAAATAGACATCTATAATGCGGCCTTCGCCCGTATTAGCGGCGGTTCCACAAGCACAACCGCTCCGGTAAGTTTCGACTTTACGGCAACGGATACTCGGTATTTCATGCGAGTCAGTATTGGAGCCGGACAAACCACAGTAGTCGGACCGCCTTATGACTATCAATTACAAGTCGATTCTATCGCCACGACGCCAACGAATACTGCGACCTTCACCATCACGCCCACCCCGCCGCTGGCGCCGCCGCCGGGCGTCCCGACAGAGACCGAACCCAATGACGTCTATGGGCCGACTGGGAATGCTAACACGCTATCCGTGCCTGGGAAAGTCGTCGGCGCAATCACCAATATCTTCGACGTGGACTGTTTCTCTATCAACACCACCCTCGGCCTGCAATACCGTCTGATCCTGACGGATTATGGGCTGACGCGCTGGCTCAAAGTCTACGACAACAATGGTTATTCCATTATGGGCAACACCACGTCGAGCAATCATCAAGTGGAATTGACTTTGCAGGCCAATAATCCCGCACCCTACTATCTGTGCGTTTCGCCAGTATCCGCTGCCTCCGTCTCTGGCACGATCGTGGACTATTTGCTGGAGGTCATCATCCTCCAGCCCACACCCACGAACACACTCACGAACACACCCACGAATACGCTTACGCCCACGCCCTCGGTGCCCACCAACACACCCAGAGCCACCTGGCCCAGCGGCTACGATGCCTACGAACCTAACTACAACTTCACGCTGGCGACCACCATCGCGTCGGGTTTGAACTACGCTTGCAACTTTATGCCGTGGGGCGGGGCAGCGGTGGACAACGATTACTTCAAAATCCGGGTGAAGCCGGGCTTGCAGTTGACGTGCGAGACCAGCAGCCTCGATCCCGGCGTCGATCCGCGCATGGTGTTCTACAGCGGGCCAGGTGAGGGGTACTTCGTGATGGCAAACGACGATCTTGCCCTGGGCAACTTCAATAGCCGGCTCTCCTATTACGCCAGTTTCGAAGGCTGGCTCTACATCCTCGTCGGGCAGGGAGATCGCATGGATATCCGGGATGCGGCGCAGAGCGCCTACACGCTCCGCTGCGAACTGGCCGTGCCGGGCGCACAGGTTACGCCGGCCTCAGGCAAGGGCGATGCTACCCCGGCCCCAGTCGCCACACCACGGCCCACCCAAACGCCACAGACGCCAGTCTCGCCCATTGCCACACCCACCCAGCCGCCGGAGGCGGGGGGCGAGAACCGCGAACTGGAGTTCCGCCTGGTGACGACGCCGCCGCCTCCCACGCGCACCCCGGCCCCTACCGGCTTCCGCACGTTCCGCGTCCTCGTCTATTACGACGTCAACAACGACGGGCTGCTAGGCGCAGGGGAAGGCGTGCCGGGCTTCTTCGTCACGGTGCACTCGCCGGAAACCAAAGCGGAACTGGCGCGTGGCTACACCGACGATCAGGGACAGATCTCGTTCACCGTCTCCACCGTGGGCACGGTGCGGGTGCTGATCCCGCTCCTGGGCTTCGACCGGCTCATCGAGGCTGCCAAACCCGAGGTGAGCGTGCGCATTGCGCCGCCGGCCTTGCCCGTCACGATCCCATAGCGAGAGCACAACATTATGGCATCGAGAACGATCAAAGACTATTACGCAATCCTCGGCATTACGCCGAACGCGACGCCGGAAGAGGTACGCATCGCCTTCCGCAATATGGCGCGGATCTACCACCCCGACCGCAATTCCGCGCCGGATGCCGAAGAACGATTCAAAGACATCAACGACGCTTACGAGCGCCTGGCCGATCCACAGAAGCGCCAGGCTTACGATGAATTGCTGAACGTGTCGGCCAATACGGAAGCGGCTGCTGCGCCATCCCCGTCATCAGCCGCAGAAACCCCGCCACCAACAGCGCCGCCACCGACAGCAAGCACGACGCCGCCCCAGGCGTACGCCACGTCAACTACAGCGAGCGCGGTGGGACGCGGCAGCATTTATCCCCCTACCTGGGCCATCCTGCTCATTATGCTCGGCGCGGTCATCATCGTCGGCGTGGGTGTAGCAGTGCTGCTCAATATGCGCGCCCAACGCCCCACCGGCGGCGCAGAACAGGCAAAGGTTGTCAAACTGTCCACGTTCGCCTCGCCGCCCACCATCCCGCCCGGCATAGCCGTCGTGCAGGAGAGCGGCGCGCCGGTCATCACCGTCTTGCCCACCCAGTTGAGCGTTGCCGGGACCGTCTACCCGGTGGTGCCGGTGATGCCGGACCAGGGACGCTGGCCCTTGCCCCACGAACAGCCCAGCGTCGCCGTGTGGCTCTATGGGACGGTGATCAATTACGTGGTGGGCCTGCCGTATGCGCCCACGAACGAGTCCGTGCTCGCCGGTCTGACCAGCGCAGACCGCATCATGCTCACGCTCGACAATGGCAGTATGCTTGCCTTTGGCACGCCGCAAGTCCAGCGCATCGATGCCACAGACCTGTCGCCCATGGCGCAGAACAGGCCGGGATTGACGGTGATGATGCTGGACAGCGAGCAGGCGACCCGCTTGATCGTCCAGGCGCGCTATCTGCCCGAAGAGAGTATCTTCGCCCAGGATCAGCGGGTGGACGGTCTCAAGGTCGAAATTTTGGAGACGCGCGTGACGAACGAGGATGCGGCGATGGTGTACTTCATCGTCGAGTACCAGGTGACGAATGAGAGCCACCAAGACATGAACGCCTCCTTCTTCGATATGGTGCTTGAGGACAGCACCGGGCAACGCTACACGCTCGACCCCACCGCCACCAATTTTGGCCAGTACGGCCCGCTCACGCGCATCCTGGCCTACGGCGAGAAAGCTGCGGGCAGCGCCGGTTATGCGGTGCCACGTAACATGCCGTCTCCCGTCACGTGGATTTTCCGCAGCGATACGCTCTCGGCCAACAGCACGCAATTCGCGTTGACCTACGAAGCGCCACAGCCCGGCCCGGCGATACCCGATGTGCAACTGTCCAATGTCTTCGACGACGTCACCCGCAACGTGATCGTCATCAACGGCACAATTTACAACGACGGCGAATCACCGTTGGTGGTGACGCTGGACAACATCAAGTTTACCTACAATGGCGGTGTGGGGACTTTACAGGCGTCCACGCCGTTGCTGCCGTGGAACATCGGGCCGGATGGGTTCCAGGATTTCGAAGTGCAGTTCTCACGCCCAGTGGGTGTGGATTCTGCCATTCTGGAGATGTTGGGGTTCACCTACCGCATCGAGGGATTGCAATAATAGTACACGGATCACACAGATTTTACGGATAAAGATAAAAAATCCGAGTGATCCGTGAAATCCGTGTACTCAATTTTCTGTTGCTTCAAGGGGATCGCCAGATCCCCGGCTGTATGCCAGAGTCGGGGATCTGGCGATCCCCTCTAAGTCATTACTATCGGGCTAACATCACCAAAACGCCGAAGCGCCCGGTGCGGCCCGCTTCGGCGCGGTGCGAATACCATTCATCCACGCGGCTGGCCGTACACAAGCCGGATTGTTCCACCTGGGTCACGCCCATCGCGCGCAACTGCGCCTCCACAGCCGCCGGTAAATCCATCATCCAGCGTCCTTCACAGTGCGTCACCGCCTGGACGCCCGCCGGTAACGCCGCCTGGATTGCCTCGACCACCTCGACGCCGACGCTGTAGTGCTGCGGGCCGATCGCCGGGCCGATGCCCGCCCACACGTCCTCCGGGCGCGAGCCAAACGCCGCCGCCAGCGCCAGCACCGTCGCCGGGGCAACGCCCGCCGCGACGCCGCGCCAGCCCGCGTGGGCCAGTCCCACAACACGCTGCACGGGATCGTAGAACAGGATCGGCGCGCAATCGGCAAAACGCAGCAGCAACGCCACACCCGGCGTGTCGGTGATCAGCGCGTCCGTCGCCGGGATGACCATCCCGCCATCGCGCGCGCTGACGCGAACCACGTTGCGCCCATGCACCTGGAACGGACTCACGACCTGCGCGCGCGTAATCCCGAAGGTGTCAAAAACGCGGCGGTGGTTTTCCTGCACCGCCCGTGGATCGTCGCCCACCGTGCTGCCCAGGTTCAGCGCCGCCCATTGGCCCGCGCTGACCCCGCCCAGGCGCGTGAGGCAGGCGCGTACAACATCACGGCCTGGTCCGGCAAATGTATACCAGACCAGGCCGTTGTGGTCAATGCGCTGCATTACTCGCGGCCCGTGATGGCATGAAACAGCGTCACCAGCACCATGCCCACCCAGGCGATGGCCCAGGCGCCCAGCAGCATCCCGGCAAGCGCGATCTTCTGCTCATCCATGATCGGCTCGACCTTGGTGCCCTCCGGACCGACTTCGATGTAGGCAATGGGACGCGCGACTCCACCACCACCGCCGCCGCCACCGCTGCCCGCGCCTTCGTCGTGGCACTCACACTCGCAGCTCTCGTCGTGCTCGCAGCACGCTTCCGCTTCGTCCTCGTCCGCGCAACAACAGGCTTCCTCGTCGTCAGATTCGGCGCAGCAACACTCTCCCGACCCGCTCGTGCCCACGCCAGCGCCAAAGCCATAGGCGATCTCCGCCACCGGGATCAGCACCCGGTCGCCCACCGTCTCCGGTTTGCCAAAGACAGCATCGACGTTGATTTCGTCGCCAATCGAACCGATTTTTTCCAGCAAAGTCTTTAGTTCATCCATTGTGTCACTCCTTGCGAATTGCGAATTACGAATCAGCGAATAGAGAATCAGCGAATAGAGAATCAGCGAATGGAGAATCAGCGAATCACCCAATCTCCAATCATCCAATCTTCAATCACTCAGCGTTTGCGCACGAGATGGAACAAAGCCATCAGCAGCACGCTCACCAGGGCGATGGCTGCGCCGGCGGCGGCCATTTGACTCAGGGTGTTTCCCGTCACATTGGGGATTTCCAGCCAGTGCGCGCCCTCCGGCTCTTCGACGACCACCGAAACTGGACGGGCTTTGACGAAGCGGAAAAAGCCACCGGCGCTGGCCTTGCCACCTTCCACTGTCGTCACCAACACCGAAGGGAGCAAGCGCCGCTCCCCCACCACAATCGGTGTGCCCGCGACCACGCGGATTTTCTGTACCGGTATCTGCATAGACCACCTCCATCAAAAATTGCCACAGAGACACAGAGTTCACAGAGAAAAAACCTATGAACGTGCCCATATTATAGCCCAGGCGCTAACATGGGCAAGTGCTTGGCGCTGACGGCTGAAGGCTGACAGCTAATCGCTTACCTGCTTGTAAGAAGTCCGAGTTGGCGTAAAATGCGCGATGATGGTTGAAAACAAAGCTGGAGCATTGTCACAATGATAGAACCACTAGCAGCCCCGCCACGCCAGAAAATTACCCGCGCCGTGTTGTTGCGCGCTGGCGCTGGATATGGACTTTTGTTCGGTTTAGGGTTCGCGCTGTTGGTCTGGGGATACGACGGGCTGGTCTTGAGCCGGAGTTCAACCGATATGGCCTGGGCCAAGCTCCTGCTCGGTTTGCCGTGCGCGCTCGTTATCGGCGGCATCGTAGGAGAGGACGTTTTGGCGCGGTTGCCGGCCGGGTCGGCGGCGGCGCGCAAGATGTGGCGGCGGTGGCTGCGATCCGCGCTGCCAGCCCCGCACGGCTGCGGGTGGACGCAAATGCCGGTTGGACCCGGGAGCAAGCCGCAATGCTCATCCCCCAACTGGCCGACTACGACCTGGAACTGGTGGAACAGCCGTTGCCGGTGGGTGACATCGAAGGGCTGCGCTGGCTGAGGGCGCAGCACCTCGGCCTGCCGATCTTCGCCGACGAGAGCATCAAGACGGCGCGGGATGTGGCGGCGCACGTGGGAGCGATCGATGGGGTCGAGGTCAAACTGATGAAGACCGGCGGCATCCGCGAGGCGCTGCGCGCGATTCACACAGCGCGCGCGCTGGGAATGCAGGTGATGTTGAGCTGCATGGTCGAAAGCTCCGTCGGGGTGACGGCGGCGGCGCACCTGGCGCCCCTCTGCGAGCTGGCCGACCTTGACGGGCCGTTGTTGGTGCGCAACGATCCCTTCACCGGTGTGACCTACGACGGCGCGCAGCTGTGCCTGCCCGACCTCCCCGGCATTGGGGTGATGTGATTTGCTATTTTGAGACTGCGCTTGTCACGAACCTAACGTTGGAGTATCATTGAGGAGTAGGGTCTTATCATTCTCGCTTCGAGGGGAACGCCAGTTCCCCGCTTTAAGCCACGCGGTGGTGTCGGATGTGGTTCTGGCGAACCACGCGAAGCGCAAAATGGGACGTTTAACGAGAATGATAAAGCCCTACATTGAGGAGTAGCATCATACCAATACGGGGCTATACTATGGCACGGTGAAGAAAGGATCCTATGAAAGCATTAAGCCGGGGACAGAAAATCGTTTTACTCGTCTTGGCTGTTCTGGACGTGGGTGTAATCGCGGGCCTGGGCAGCATCGTCGTCCGCTCGCTGCGCGCGCCGCTGCCCACGCCAATCATCCAGCCCACACTCACGCCCACCGCACTCAGCAAGCCAATCGAGGTGGCCACGTGGACGCCCACACCGGAGCCAACCGCGCGCCCGACGTTGCCACCCCGCGCCACCAACACCGCCACCCCCACCCCAACGCCCTTTCCCACGCACACTCCCACGCCCACCTCCACACCCAAGCCGCTACCCACGGCGGGACCGGTTCCACTCGACAATGCGGACTTCGACAACATCATGCCCAACCGCATCCCTGGCTGGCTATGGTATGCTTACGTCAACTACAAGAGTGGTGAGAGCGATACGCAGAACTCTTTCGCCGAACCCGTCTTTACTCCCGCCGACGATCCGGCACGCCAGATCAACGGGTCAACGCTTAAGGTGGAAACCATGCGCTGGCTCAAGTTCCGCACCTGGGTGCACCAGACTGTGACCGTGACCGCCGGCAGCAGCGTGCAGTTCAGCATCAAGGTCAACGCCTTCTCGTCGATAGATCGGTTGATCGTCAAGGCCGGCGTCGATCCCACCGGCCAGCCGCACTGTGATAACGTGCGCTGGGGCGAAACGTGGCAAATCAACCAGAATGACGGCATCGTCACGCTGACGTCGCCCAGAGTCGTCGTCGCGCCGATAGTGGACAAGCGCACGCCGACGCCTACCGCGACCCCGGACCCGCTGGAACGGGAGACACCCGCGCCGGTGGCCCCCGCAGAAGAAACGGAAATATGGGGCCGGGTGACCATCTGCTTTTACGCCGAACCCACATTCCCCGACGTCAACAACGCCGCCTTCTTCGATCAGGCCGTATTGATTGCCGTACCGCCGCGCTAGTCAGCACACTCGAGAGAACAAAGGAGGAACATGTCAACGCTATCAGATACTTACGATTCGGTCGTCGTCGGCGCAGGCCTTACTGGAGCCCTCGTCGCCCACCATCTCGCCGAAGCCTCCCAGAGCGTCGTCGTCCTGGAAGCCAAGCGTGCGCCCGGCAGCACGGCAGCCAAAGGCGCGGGTGTAGCGTTCCTCGGCACGCCGGAACCTTACGCCGCCCTGCAGACGCGCCTGGGCGCCGATGAAGGTCGCCAGGTCTGGAAGCTGACCCGGCGGAATCTCGACATGCTGACCACGACTTTACAGAACGTCCACCAGCAGGCTACGCCGGTCGGCAGCCTGCGCATCGCCGCCGACACCACCGAAGCCACCCTTTTGCAGGAGTCCGCAATCCTGCTGCGACAAGACCTGTATGCCGCCGAGATAGACGACGCCACAGACTTCGGCTATCAGGTCGGCCTGCGCACCGCCGAGGACCTGGCCTTCGACCCGGAGGCGCTCACAGCTGCGCTGCTCGATCACCCCAACATCACCGTCGAGTACGAGACGGAAGTACAAGCGATTCGGCAGGCGCAACGTCCGGCAGAGACAGCGCCGCTCAGCATCTGGGCGCGCAAACACTATCTCCACGCGAAAAACGTCATCCTCGCCAGCGGCGCATACGCTGCCCGTCTATGTCCGGGCCTGGCCGGCATCGTCAAACCGTTGCCGATGCACGCCATCAACCTGCGTAACGCAGCAGCATTGCCCACCCCGTTGATCCTGAATCAAGGGCATGTCGTCGTCCAGGCACACGGGGCAAACTGGCGCTTGGTCGGTTGGAGTGGCGCCGAGGAAGACATCTTGCCCGTGATGACCGGCATCGCGCAGCAGCTCTGTCCAGATGCGCCCGTCACTGCCCGCCATTCCTGGTGGACGGCGCAGAGCGCCGATGGATTGCCGGTGGTGGGCGAAGCTCCGGATATGCCGAACGTGTACATCGTCAATGGGCTGGGCACGTATGGCTGGAGCTGGGTCTGCGTCGCCGTAGACCGGCTGATCGGCGCGCTGTTGCACGGCGAAAAGATCGGGATGCTGGCGCTGAGCCGGTTCGCGCAGGATTAGCCGCAGCACGTTCAACGCTGCGCAGTATCGGAATCTGTTGGCTGTGATATACTGAAAAGGCAGGAAAGGAATACGCGGATGTCAAAAAAAACGGCAAGCCAAGCTACTCCACTGAAAGTCGTCGTGGTCGACGACCATCCCTTCTTTCGCCAGGGCGTGCGCGATGTTTTGGACAAAGAGGTCGATATCGATGTCATTGCCGAGAGTGGTGATGGGCAAGAGGCGCTCGATTTGTTGCGCCATACGCGACCGGATGTCGTGCTCATGGACGTGAACCTGCCCACGATGAACGGATTGCAGGTGACACAAAAACTTAAAACTCAATGCCCCGACGTCAATGTCATCATCCTCACGGCCTACGACGACGAGGAACAAATCTACCACGCGATCCGCATCGGAGCCTCGGCCTACTTTGCCAAAGACGTAGACCCCAACCATTTGCTGGACACGGTGCGCACCGTCGCCGAAGGTTACTACGTCATCGCTACGAAACGGATGACGCCGGGCCAGGCCGAGCAATGGCTGCTGGAACGGTACCGGCGTTACGGACTCAAGCCCGAGGATACCACCTTTTCGCCGCTGACCGACCGTGAGATGGAAATCCTGGAACTCATCATCGAAGGACTGAGCAATAAAGAGATCGCGTTCCGGCTGAGCATCAGCCAACAGACCGTTAAAAATCACATCACCTCGATCCTTGCCAAACTCAACCTCGCCGACCGCACCCAGGCCGCCATCTACGCCCTGCGCCACGGCTGGGTGCGCTTGCCGCGCGAAGAGGATGCACCAACGTCACCTAGTGTATAGCCACGGAGAGATAACATGACCGAAAATGCTTGGGATCAATTTGTCGAAGTGTGCCATCGCGGCAGCGAACAGGTCAAGAAAGAGTTGAAAGAAGTGGACATGCTCATCCAGCAGACATCGGTCGAGGTGGATCGCATCATGCAAGCGAACTCCCGTGCGGTCGCCCGCGCGCGGCAGGTCGAATCCACGTTCGACACCATGCCCAGAGAGGATATCAAGTCGGCCTACGACTCGTTGATCGAGAACCAGCGGCGGCTCTTCACCATGCGCGGGCAGTTGGAAAAACTGCAAAGCGACCAGAAGAACCTCACCCGCCTGGCCGAACTCTACCAGACTACTCTGGAGCACACGGCTCCCGAAGAGATCGACGTCGCCGAAGCCATCGGCTTCGATAGACCCACTGCGCCGCAGGCTATGGTCGTCAGCATCATCGAAGCTCAGGAACAAGAACGCCTGCGCCTCTCTCGCCAGATGCACGATGGTCCGGCCCAGGCCCTCACCAACCTGGTCCTCCAGGCCGAAATCTGCGAACGCCTCTTCGACCGAGACCCCGCGCGGGCGAAGGATGAGTTGTCCGAGCTAAAAAAGAACGTGGTCAACACCTTCAAATCCGTGAAGGGCTTCATCTTCGACTTGCGGCCGATGATGCTGGATGACCTGGGCCTGGCGCCCACCATGCGGCGCTACGTCGCAGGGACCAAAGAAACCGGGTACACCGGGCTGAGTTTGCACATCACCGGCAAAGACCGGCGGCTGGCCGCGCACAAGGAAGTCACGATTTTCCGCGTGGTTCAGGCGCTGATCCATTTGGGACGCGAGCAGAGTCGAGCGAGCAGCATCAACGTCGTCATGGACATTGGCGACAACCAGGTGACGGTGACCATCGAGGATAACGGCAGTGGATTCGAACTCGACGAAAATCTGACCACCCCGGATGCCGTGCGCCTCAACCTGCCGACTCACCGTGAGCGCATCGAAATGCTCGGCGGGAAAATCTTCTTCAACAGCACGCCCGGTCAGGGATTGCGCGTGAATTTCTCATTGCCGGCTGAACCCATCGAGTAGGTAAACAGCAATTAGGTCTTTTTTCCTACTTGACAAATGCCGGTTAGTTGTGCTATAGTAGGATGCGAAGAGCACACGGTGGCCTTGCTACCGGTGCTTTTTTTTGAGGCAATTTTCAACCGGCAGGATGACGCGCACGTACAGCGAATGTCGCTCAGGTACAGCGAATGTCGCTCAGGCACAGCGAATGTCGCTGAGGCACAGCGAATGTCGCTGAGGCACAGCGAATGTCGCTTGGTATATTGGAAAAGATTTGACAAGCCACCGGATTTGAATATGCTGATAGAATAAAGCATATTACCCTTTGCTCGGGGCGGACGGTCTGGAGCACACCTTTCGCAGGTGATTCAATTATGACAATCAATCAACAACTGGTGAGGAATTACAAGATTGGGTATCGATGATGATCTAGACAACGCGCTCTTGGAAGAAGAGTTAGCGGAAGAAGATGAGGAAGAGGAAGAAAACGTAGAGGAAATCGGCGCCCTGCCCGAAGAACCCTCTGGCGAAGAATTCCTACTGGCTCTGGGCTACGAACGCGGCCATATTACCTACGAGGATATCTTGCGTGTCTTTCCTGAAGCAGAAGAAGATGTCGACCGCCTGGATGAGATTATCGGCGCGCTGATGGAATCCGGCATCACCGTGGGTGGCGTCGACGGAAAACCCTCCGATCGATACATCGAGATCGAGGAGGATGAAGAGGATGAAGAAAAAGCGGCGGAGGACATATACCGCGCCATCGAAGTAGACGACACCATCGGTCTGTACCTGAAGGAGATCGGGAAGG
This sequence comes from Anaerolineae bacterium, assembly GCA_034432995.1. GTDB lineage: Bacteria > Chloroflexota > Anaerolineae > B4-G1 > SLSP01 > DSWT01. Next base: position 11,439 of record DAOUAY010000212.1, read on the forward strand.
TCGCCCTGCTCACTGCCGAGGAGGAAGTCTCCTTAGCCATGCGTATGGAGACCGGCAAAAAGGCCCAGCTTCGCCTGAACAACGGCAGATATCACAGCGAGGAGAAGCGTTGGGAGATGGAACGCCACATCGATGATGGCATTGCCGCGCGCGAACACCTGATCCGCGCCAACTCGCGCCTGGTCATCAGCGTGGCGAAGAAATACATCGGGCGCGGCGTGCCTTTCCTCGATCTGATTCAGGAAGGCAACATCGGCCTGATCCGCGCCTCCAACAAGTTCGACTACCGGCGCGGTCACAAATTCTCGACGTATGCCACCTGGTGGATCCGCCAGGCCGTCACGCGCGCCATCGCCGACCAGAGCCGCACGATCCGCGTACCCGTCCACATGGGAGATCAGATCAACAAGATGCTGCGCATTTCGCACCAACTAACGCAGCAATTGGGGCGCGGCCCCACCCCGGAAGAACTGGCGGCGGAAATGGAAATCCCGGTGCGCAAGGTCGAACAGATGCTCGATGTGGCGCGCCGCCCGCTCTCGTTGGAAATGCCCACCGACGACGAGGAAGAGAGCACCCTGGGCGATTTCGTCGAGGATACCGAAAGCCCCGCTCCACCCGACGAGGTCAGTACTACGATGTTGCGTGATCTGCTGCTGGAAATTCTGGTGGATTTGCCGCCGCGCGAGGTCAAAATCCTGCAAATGCGCTACGGTTTGCTGGATGGGCAGACCTACACCCTGGAAGAAGTGGGGAAAAAACTCGGGGTCACGCGCGAACGAGTGCGTCAGATCGAAGCGCAGGCGTTGAGCCGCCTGCGGCATCCGGCCCACGCGCGCCGCTTGCGCGACTTCTTGCGCGCCTAACCGCCTTCGAAAAGTAAACCGCTAATCTCGCGAATCGACGCGAATGTCTGCATTCGCCGAATATTTCTTACAAATTATGTACTGGGCAGAAGCATATTGCAATTTTGGTACACGGATGAACACGGAAAACACGGATTTCTTTCCCTAAAAATCCGTAGAATCCGTGAAATCCGTGTACGATTCCTCGATTCGTGATTGCAAGATCATCTTGACGACTACACTTTCTTACAAATTAGCGAAAATTCGCGCGATTCGCGGTTTGTGTTTTCATCCAACTTGTATAACGTTTCCGGCGGCGGCGCGCGTCAAGCGGTCGCGGATGGCGAGACCCAGGCCGCGCGCGCCAAAGTCGCGGGACAGGATCGCCGTCACCCCGGCGCGATCCAACGCGCGGAGAGCGGTGAAAAGCTGCCGCGCCGCGCCCTCCAATCCGCCGGCGGCCTCAATGGATTGGATCGTCACAGGCAGGTCAGCGAAAGCGGCAGCGTCTCCTTCGGCCAATAGCAACCCCACACGCTGCCCGGTCGCCGTCAACTGCGCCGCCGTCGCGTGCATGGCTTGCAAGACAACCTTGCGCGCCCCCCGGTAGAGCGTGAGTCTGGCGCGCGGCGCATAGTGCTGTTCCAGCGTACCTGGCGAAGGAACCACATCCTCGGCTGTAAAAACATGCCCTGACACATCCACCTGACCCAGCACCGCCGCCAACGCCTCACGGCTCACCCCACCGGGACGCAAAATCGTCGGCACGGGCGTGACCAGCGACAGTACGGTGGATTCCACCCCCACCGGGGTCGGCCCGCCATCGAGGAGCAAATCGATGCGGCCTTCCAGATCGTCCAGCACGTGGGCGGCCTGCGTGGGACTGAGGTGCCCGAAGCGGTTGGCGCTCGGCGCAGCGATGGGGAAACCGGCGGCGCGGATCAACGCGAGCGCCACGGGATGCGCCGGGACGCGCACGGCCACCGTCGGCCCGCCGGCCGTCACCGCCAGAGGGATGCGCTCACTGCGGGGCAGCACCAACGTCAACGGGCCGGGCCAGAAATGCGCGGCCAACGTCTCCGCCAATGGAGGAACCTCCGCGACCACATCCAGCAACGCCTCCGGTTCAGCCAGGTGGACGATCAGGGGATCGTAGGCGGGGCGGCCCTTCGCGGCAAAGATGCCCTGCACGGCGTCGGCGTCCAGGGCGTTGGCCCCCAAACCGTAGACCGTCTCCGTAGGGAAAGCGACGAGGCCGCCATGCTGCAACACTTCTGCCGCCTGCCGGATCGCTGCGGGGTCGGGCGCAGCGGAGTCGACGGGCAGTACCAAGGTTGTTGACCCTTGCGAAGGTTGCGCATACACTTGCCCTATCTGGCTGTTGTGCTGGCAGCGATCATTTCTCATACCGGATGTCTGAAAACCTTCGCAAGGATGGGATCATTTCATCACTTGCAGCGCGCCGCGGTCGACCAGCGATTGCGCAAACCGCAGCACGTCGCCGTCGACGTGCGCCTGGTCTGCGCTAAATTCCACGGCGAGCGCATCCGCGATCTCGCGCAGCGTGCGCGTCCCATCGGAGAGACGCAACACGCGCGCGCCGGTGGCGTTTAGTACCACGAATTTGCCCTGTTCGGGCAGCACGACCACCAACTCGCCTTCACTCTCGCGGGTTGCGAGCGAGGGCGCAGTGGCAAGGACGTCATCCCAATTCAGCATCGATCACCTCCCAAAATGTCGCATCGCGCCGGAAGTGCAGCGCGTAGACCGGGACCACGCTCAACAGCGCCTCCCAGCGAGCCATCACCTCCGGCAGCCACAGTGGATCGGCGGAGAGCACCGGTGTGTTGGCGACTAACTCACCGAGCGCCCGCCCTGCTGATAGCGGTACGAGGGCCACATCGGGGGCCTTGATCAGGCGCAGCAACGCGCGCAGCGGCGCGACGCGCACGTCGCCGCGGCGCTTGCCGAACGGCGTGGCGTACATCTGCCAGCCAGCCACCGAGGGCCACAGCAGCACAAGGTCGTCGTTCAACACCGCGTCGGGCGCGGAGAAGTGCGCCGCGGTGGTTTTGCCGCTGCCGGAGACGCCGAACAGCGCATAGCCCTGCCCCCGGTGTACGATCGCCGCGGTGTGAAAGAGCATCCCGCCGCGCGCAAACGCTTGCACCGCCAAAACCACGCGCAGGAAGTAACCGATGTCGGCAGGTTCGGCCTTCGGGTGCGCTCGCAAGTGGGCCGCGCCGGTGACAGCAGACACTTCCCCCTCGAATCCCGGCGCGGCGAGGGTGCACACGCCGCCCTGCGCATGTGGGATTGCGGCAAAGAGCGGGCCTTGTGGCGTTGGCAGGCTCGCATCCACCGCGAGGGACACGTCCCAGAGGATGCTTTCAGACGCGGGGTGCCACGCGGCCCAGGCATCCCGCAATGGCGCTATCCACGTCTCCGGGCCATGCGCGCGCAGTGCCGTCCCTGCAATGCCCAGGTCGAGCGCAACGGTGCTCATCGCTTGAAAGTGCGCCACAGCAGGAACGCACCGAGTAACAGCAACAGGCCGCCTTCGGCTTTCGTCCACGTGCGCGGCAGCCCGGCGCGCACGGTCACGGTCTCCGGGTAGAGTGTGGTGGTGCCATCCCATTCCACTTCTTCGATGCGGTACGCATAGCGCCGGCCCGGTGCTACGTTGTCATCCTCGAAACGGTAAGCTGCGCCCACCATCTCATCGCCTTTGGCGGGGATCAGCGCGGCATTGACCTGCACGAAATCGCCGCCGGATGCCTCCGGCACCGGAGCATCCGCCCGGTACACGTTGAAACCAGCCGCGCCCACCTCGCTCGCCGTCTCCCAGGAAAGCAACACGGGGGGAATATCGGCCAGCAGCAGATATACGCCGCTCACGAGCAGCGCTACCGCCAGCAATACGCGTCCCCAGGGGAACCCGACGTGATTATCCTGCGCCATCGGCTCATCCTCCGAAAACAAACCGCGAATCTACGCAAATCTGTGGTAGTCAAGATGACTCTGCAATCAAGAATCCAAGAATTGTACACGGATTTCACGGATTCTATGGATTTCTTTTAAGGGAAAAATCCGTGCCTTCCGTGTTCATCCGTGTACCAGAGCGGTCAAACTTCCTGCTCATTTCACGCTATGCGCTCGCCCGGCTTTGCTTTTTGGTCAACTGCGCCCAGAGATCGCGCGGGCGGCTTTCCAGGCCGAGGTAGCTGAACAGGAACGCGCCGATCACACCACCAACCAGGCCGATAGCTCCCCCGATAGCTGTGTTCTTCAACTTTCCAGAACTCACCGGTTCAAGTGGCGGCACGGCGGGAGAGGCAAACCGGACGTCCGAACCGGCGGAGGTGGTGGCGATGCGAATTTCTTGCTCTTTGGAGAGCAAGTTCACATAGGCGGACCAGGCCAAGTCGCGGGTTCTCTGAAGCACGTCCCTGCGCCCCTGTAACCTCACGATCTCAGCTCGCAATTCACGCACGTGGTTTTCCAGGGTCGCAATCTCCTGATCCAGAGGGGCTTTGAGCACCTCGGCGTAGGGGAGCAGCCCTTCCCAATCCGTAAATTGTGTCAACGCTTCTCCCGAGGGGGCCGTCGTCATGTCAAGAGATTCGATAGAGAGTGTGTCGAGGAACTGGTAGCTCTCCCGCGCCGTCAATGCTTCCCGCTGCGCCTGCAACGAGGTTTCCAGGCGACGCACTTCGCTCTCCATCGCCGTGATAAGGGCGTCGAGATCGGCCACCTGCGTCAGCGGGTCGGTGGCCGAGAGCAAGGTCTCCAGGGATGATGTCGTCATATCCAGCGTATCAAAAGGCAAGCTGGTGATCGTGTCAAAGACTTTGGCCTTGAACGAAAGCCACACCAGCACGTCGTTGCCGGGGCCTTCTCCGGCGAGTAATTGTGCCCGCATTAAATTGGCATCCTGTAAGAGGTCAGTGAAGCGGCGCATACGAGCGTAATCCCGATCATAGGTGTACACCAGTTTGTCGCGCTGCTTCTCGAAGACCTTCAGATTTGCACTCACCTCTGCGACGACCGAGGTGTTGAGCAGACGTTTCTGTATGTCCACCTGCGCATCCGTCACCGCCGCGATGCTGTCTTGACGCCCCAGGCGCAGCTTCTCGATCACGACCTCGTCTTCAGTCACCTGACGCTGCAACTCCGCTATGCGATCTTCGGTATTGAGGAAGGCGACCCAGGCGGCCTGGGCCTCGTCGTACTCAGCCTTGGCTGTGACCACCTGCGCGCCGATATCTGCGAAAGGGCTGTACGATGCCTCACCGTAAATAGCATTGACGTGGGCTTCGAAAGCGCGCGCCCAGGCATTGGCAATTTCTGCCGCGATGACCGGGTCTTTATGTGTGACAACGATCTGGATCGTATCGCTATTGCCGCCCATGAGTTTGCCCTCGACGTATTCCATCAGACGCGCAGGATCGGTGTCTTCTTCAGCCAAAATCTCCTGCAGCTCGGTGGCAACCTGCTGCGCGATCGCGCCACTACGCACCATGCCGGTGAGGGTGTTGAGACGGCGCTGGTTGCGGTCGAGCACTACGTTGGCAGCTTGCGCGGGCAACGAAAAATCGTTTTCGCTGACGGACTCGAAGCCCGATCCCAGGGAAATCTCCACACGGCTGCGGAGCGAGACGACGCCGGCGGTCGCTTCGTACACCCGCGGCTGGAGCGCGGTGAACCCAAACGCGCTGACCCCCACCACAAACGCGCCCAAAGCGATCAGCCACCACCACTTGAGCAGAATGTCAATGTACACCCGCAGATCGATTTCTTCTTCCATAACCTTTTGTATCCTCCCCACAACCTTGCTTCACCGCTTAAGACGGAGCACAATCCGCCGTTCCCGCAGCGCCGGATAATGATCCGGCGCAAGCATTTTCGTCCATCGCGTGCGCGCAACGATGCAGCGCCGCCAACAGGCCCATCACCAACCAGGGCAAAAAGGCCGCGCGAGTGTTCCACATCGTGTTATCGACCAGGCCATGCACCAACAGAGCCATCATACCAGAAAGGCCGCCTACGGCAACGGCGCACAGCCCAGACGATTCGATTTCCCTGAAGCGCCGCACCGCTTGCCATCCTATCCACACGACCAATCCCAGGAGCGCCAAATAGGCGGTCAACCCCGGAAGACCTAGATCGACGCCGGCCTGCAAGTAAACATTGTGCGTCCCTGGATTTTGCGCTTCGTAGAACGGATAAAGCAACGCAGCCACGTCATTGAATGTCCCCATCCCCACGCCGGTGAAAGGGAAATCGGCCAGCATCCACAGCGCCACGCGCCAGACATTCACCCGGAAGGCGAGCGTCGCGGGATCGGCGCTTTGATCGATCAGGTCGGGGGTGGTCTCCGCGCTGCGGCCTGAGCTGATAATCCATGCCCCGGCGATCACACAGACCAACAACAAAGCCACAGCCAGCTTCCGACGCCCGGATAGCCATAGAAACGTCAGAAAGCCGATGGCAGCCGCCACGTAGCCACCCCGCGACTTGGTGAGCAGCAGCACACCGCCCATCAAAAGAACAGCGATGGCTAACAGCGCTCGCCACAGCCAACGATGGCGGCTGAGCAAAGGAACTTCAGTCCAGGGCGACAGGAAGAGGGTCAACGGCAAGGGCAGCAGCAGGACCATCGCCGAGGCCATAATATTGGGATGGACAGGATCAGAGACCAGCAGGGGGAAACGCGTGTAGAGCGCTTCGGGAATCAAGAACAGTTTGGTCTGTGACCACCGGACTGTGAAAAAGGATAACAGCGCCATCCCAACGCCGGCAGCGATCAGGCCCCAGGCTGTCCAGGTCAATCGGGCGCGGCTATTAGCCCACCACGACACCGCGTAGGCCCCGATCAGGCCACTCCACAGCCGCGCGACCTGCGCCCAGGTGATCTCAGGAAACGCGGTGGCCCACAGCGAGACGCCCCCCATAAGCGCCAAAAGCAGCGCTGGCCCATCCAATGGGGTCCGCGAGGGCCGTATTTGCCGTGTGGCTATACCAAAAATCAATCCGGCCCCTATCGCGGCCCACCCCCACGGGCTGGAGGGGAATACGTTTTGCCAGACGACGCCCAGGCCGACGAGGGCGATGCCGATCAATAGGCCCCCTTCCCTCGCAGCACAGCCCACGGCGTCTTCAAGAGGATGAAAATATCCAGCCACAGCGAATAGTTCTGGATGTAGTAGAGGTCTTCGTCGGTGTGCAGGTGCATCGCCTTATCGGAGCGCCCGTTGACCTGCCACCAGCCGGTGACCCCTTGCGGGACGGCGAAGCGCTTGCGCTGCCAGGGTGCGTACTCATCCACCAGCCAGGGCATTTCCGGGCGCGGGCCAACCAGACTGATATCGCCCTTGAGCACGTTGAAGAACTGCGGCAGTTCGTCGAGGCTCCAACGGCGGATGAAGTGCCCCACCCGTGTGACGCGCGGATCGTCTTTGACCTTGTGGATGACGTGACCTTCTTTATCCACCCGTGCCACGTCTTTCTGCAACGCTTCCGCATTCACGACCATGGAGCGAAACTTGAACATGTCGAACAGCCGCCCATTCTCGCCGACGCGCTTTTGCCGGAAGATAATCGGGCCGGGCGAGTCCGCCACAATCACGAGCGCCACCAACACCATCAACGGGAGCGCCAGCAAGGTGATGACCGTACCGGCGACCAGGTCGAATATGCGCTTGACCAGTCGCTGGTAGTCGTTGAGGGCGGGATCGCGCAAGTTGATCATCGGGATGCCGCCGAAATCCTCGACAGTGGCGCGATAGAGCGCCAGGCTGAAGTAATCGGGGATGATACGCACGTTTATGGGCAGTTCGTGCAGGCGCGAGACCACCAGGTTGAGGCGCTCGTACGCATCTGGCGGCAGGGCCAACACTACATCATTGACCCGCTGTTCCTTCACCACCCGTTGGATGTCGTCCAGCGTCCCCAAAACCGACCGGTCTGCCAGGCGCTTTTGGCGGTCATCATCCAGATACCCCACCAGCCGCAGCCCCGTCCAGGAATACGCTTCGATCATCTCCGCGACGCGGTGGCCCACCGTCCCTGCGCCCACGATGAGCACACGTGTTTCTCCGGCCAGAAGACGCTGCTGCAAGCGAAAGCCGACGCGCATCACCGCGCGCCACAGCATCAACGCCACGCCATTGATCCCCACCGCATACAAGATTAACACGCGCGAGGTATCGCGGAAGGAGAAGTAAAGCACACCTGCGACCGCCAGCCAAAACACGCCCAACGTGATGGTTAAAGTTTGGAATTCGTCAATCGCTTTGTAGTTCTTACGGGGATCGTACAGGGAGGCCACCAGGGCCACTAAGACCCACAACACAATCGCTATGTAGTAGAACGGGGTCTGAAGCAAGCCCTCTGGATAAAGGGGGTTGAATTGGACCAACCCATAGGGCAGCGTCACACGCAGATAGGTTCCCAGGCGCAGTGCTGCGATGACACACGCGACATCCAGCAAAAGCGCCACAAGCACGTATTTCAGCGTGAACCGCTTGAGCACAATCTCCTCCGTGGAAGTAAGTCCAAAGTCCCAAGTCCAAGGTCCAAAGTCGGGACAGAACTTAAGCCACGAGCATTGTAACACACACGAAAGAAGGCGCAAATGTGGAAGGGCGAATGGTGAATTACGAATGACGAATTACGGCATTGAGAAACGCGCCGATACCTCGCGCGAGGACTTGCAGGGGATAGGCGAACTGCTGCCAGAAGGCTTGACGGGGGGAAAGATCGTAGCAAAGGTGCAGCCAGCGCCGGCCGGGGAACAGGCCCACGCAGACGTGGGAACGCGCAGCACCACGCCGGGCAGGTCGCAGTCCCACGCAGACGTGGGGGCACGATCCACGAGCAGCACACCAAGGAACCGCATCGTGCCGGAGACCAGCGCCGTCTATCCCGCTATCCCAGTTTTTGGCGTGTAAACACGTTCAATTCTTGCGCAATTTTGCCCAAAAGGACCTCGGGCTGTTTCTGTGTTGTTGGCGCAGTTAACAGCAACACCCCACTCAAAACTCACCCGCATCTTGCAACACCCGCACATAGAGCGCCTGATGGACTCGAAAACCTACCGCCTCACGCAAAGTGTCCAGATACGGTTTGATAACGTTGATACGACCCGAATGTTTGGCCTCAGTGAGCACACCGACGATTCCGATGAAACGCAGCCCTAGATGTCGGGCTGTTGCGCGCCCCAAGCTTTCATCCATTAACAACAACTCAGCTTCTAATTCCAGGGCCAAAGCAATCGCCTCGGATTCTCCGGCATCCAGATCCTGTCGCAAAGCTCGGACCAATGTCGAGTTAGTCACGCTATGTCTCTTGATCCATACGGCGTCTGCAACAGACTCCGCGCCGGGTAGGCCAGCGCCGGCAACGACGACTTCTTGCCACACAGCCTCAGGAATGCAAATCTCATCATATAGCTCGCGCAGCAACGCTAACTGACCAATCCGCGCCAGGTTGATCAACGGTGAGGCATTGCTCACGACCCTCATAAACGGCCCAACTCCTGTAAAGTTGCCAGATCATCTTCATAATCGGTCAAGTCATAATGTACCGGAATCCCCCGACTTCCTAGCAGTTGTTGAAAAGCCCACACGGTCATCCCAACCATCTCCCGCGCTTTGCCAAAAGAAAGCTTTCTCTGCTGAAAGAGCGATAAAGCAAGTTCGCATTTTAGTTCTTCTGGACGCATACGTGTGGTGTGGAGCACATCACGCGGTATTTCAAGAGCAATCGTTGATGACATAACACCTCCCTAGAGCTGGCTTGCCTATCATATCTGTAGAGAAATGCAAGCCTTATCAAAATGCAAATCTACATCTCCATTATAACACATGCACTAGGGGAGACCAACCGCAAACGAATGGTGAATGGCATATGGCGAATTACGAATGGTGAATCACGGGTTTCAAGACCGCGCCGATGCCGCGCGCAAGGACTTGGAGGGGATAGGTGAATTGCCGCCAGAAGGCTTGGCGGAGGGAAAGGTCGTAGCGTAGTTGCAACCAGCGTTGTCCAGGAAACAGGCCACGCAGGACGACGCCAGGCAGGTCGCGCAAGCGATCCACCAACAGCACGCCCAAAAACCGCATCGTCCCGGAAACCAGCGCCGCCTCCCCCGCTATCGCCCGCCGCACGAACGGTCGCAAGAGCCGCTGCCGCCAACGCGGAACGCGCAACGCGTCGAGCGATGACTCAGAAATCAGGTCGTCCCCCGGGTTATGGGTTATGGGTTGTGGGTTGTGGGTTGCATGATTCGCGTTGCTGGTTGCTGGTTGCTGGTCGCTGGTTGCTCGTTTCTCGATTCTTGATTCTTGATTCTTGATTCTTGATTCTTGATTCTCGGTTCTTGATTCTTGATACTTGCCTCTTGCCCCCTGCATCCTGCCCCTTGCCACACTCAGCGCCGCCCACACCGCCACGCTGACCCGCCATTCGCGGGCGCGTTCGGCCAGGGTGGACCAGTCGAGATTGTCGCGCTCCGCGCGCAGGACGCCGAGGATGTCGCGGTAGCCGTGCGGATGCGCCAGGCCGTGGTGGACGGCGGTGTGATAGCACAAATGCAGGACTTCGTCTTCCGGGCAGAGGCGCAGCGCGGGCGCGCCGGCAATGTCGGTGGGGACGGCGCGCGCCCAGAGACCGTCGAGGTCGAAGGCGGTGGTGGCGCGGAACCAGGACATAGTGACGGGATGCCAATGCACATCGAAAGCAACACCAGCTTTGCTGTAGGCTACATTGCCCATGAACTCACGGGCGAATGCCTCGTTCCAGAGGCTCGCCTTGTTGGAGAATTGGTAGCCTTGCGCCTGCAACAAAGCGGCGGCGCGCTCGAAATCCGCCCGGCGCACCAGCACGTCAATGTCTTGCATTGGGCGTTGTTCCGCCGCCGGGTAGACGCGCTCAACCAGCGCGATCCCTTTCAAGAGGATGAGAGGGATGTCCGACTGGTGACACAGCTCCAAAAGTTGGGAGACGTGAGCCAGTTGCAGGGTGGTTTTAGCAAGCTGCGTGTAGGCTGCCGCCGATTTGGAATAGGAATCGATCATTCTGTACCCAGGGAGTGGCAGCAAATTGCTTAGGCCGTCGAATCCTGATGATTAGCAAACACATAAGGAGCGATGATTCTCACATCCGTCATCGGGTAATGCCGGACATTACGCGTAAACAGGTCCGCCGTAATGACAAAGGCCGTAGCCGCGATGAGCGCATCAGGTAATGTCAAGCTATGAGAACGTCCGTATTGCGCACGGTATTCTCCAGCTTTCCGGGCAATCTCACCACTGACAGCAACGCGGTTGAGGCTATCGAACAACGCCTCAATCGCGCGCTCCTCACCAGGACGCACATTGGCGTAAATCTCGGCCTCACTGATGACAGAAAAACACGCCTGGCCTTCGGCGGCGATCAATGCATCTATAAATTCCCGCGCCGCGTGATAACCACGCAGATGGTCAATCAGGATATCCGAATCTATAACACACCTAGGGCAATCCGAGTCGTTGTTCACGTTCATCCCATTCGCGCCGCATTTCGTTAACGATAGAGACACTCTCGTCATTCAGATCGCTTCGATCCGCCCAAATACCAAAGCTTTTTTGTAGTCCCTGGCGTGCGCGTGACAAACGTTTCTTCTCATCCAGAAAATGACGGACCGCCTGTTTCAGCATATAGACCGGAGATACCTGTTCTTGTTGGCTCAGCCCCACCAACTCGTGCCACTCCTGGCTAGGTAGAGAGACTTGAACTGTATTCATTGTCGCCCCCTGTGTTTGCATATCTACTACCCTTATTGTATCACAAGTTTGGCAACTCCGGCACACGCAGCAGACCGAGCTTCTGCTTGAGCACACGCCACATAAAGAGCGGGTTGCCGATGAGATAGCGTTTCCAGAGGCGGCGCGGTTCGATGATAAGCCGCGCCAACCATTCCAGGCCGTGATCGGTCATCCATTTGGGGCCTCGACGGAGTTCACCGGAGATGTAGTCGAAGACGGCGCCACCGGTAAGAGCCACGTTGGCAGCAATGCGATCCCAATTTTCCATTAGCCAGTATTCCTGCATAGGCATCCCAAAACCGACAAGCAGGATGTTGGGTGTAGCGGCATTGATTTGAGCAAGCACGGCCTCATTCTCAGGACTGCCAGGAGTCTTATCAAAATAACCGTGAAGTGTTCCGACGATGCGCAGATTGGGGAATCGTTCTTTAAGGCGAGAAGCGGCTATTTCGACAACACCGGGTTTTGCGCCGAGAAAAAAGAAAGTAAAGCCGCGTGGCTCGGCGAATTCGGCTAATTGCCAGATCCAGTCGGCATACGTGATGCGATAAGGGATATGACATCCAAGAATCCTACCACCCAAAACAACACCGGCGCCGTCGCAAAAAACGATATCCCCTTTGTTTAGGAAGTTACGGAATGTCGTATCACTATAGGCCAGATTCAGGCAATGCACATTTACATGCAGAACAAGGGCATGACAGGCATTACTGATAGACTTTTCTATGCTTTTATGAAGGATATCCAAAGTGAAGGGATGGACCTTCGTATCCAATATTCGACATTCAGTAAACTCCAATATAGTAAGCTCCTGCTCTTTATGGGTTGTTTTGCAGAAATTTTAATGCAGTCAAATCATCGGGGGCCAGTATTAGAACATGTTCATAATATTGCTTGGCTTCCACTACGTTTCCTACTTCGGCATACAGGTTAGCTAACAGTAGATACCCCCACTTACTTTCAGGTTGCAATGAAATGGCATATTGCATCTGAGCCACTGCCGTTTCAAGGGCAAGTCCGGCTCGATAATATTCAATACCCAATCTTAAGTTTACCCAATAATGTTTTGGGGAGATTTCCAGAGCACGCTGATATTTTTCAATGCAAAAAGACGGAGTACGCCCCTGTAGCGCTCCAATTTCACCCTGCAGATAGTATGCCTCGGCCTTCTCATCCAGGTGCGTGCCAAACCGATCCAGTTCCAATGCCTGGTCTGCAAGAAGCAATGCAGTATTTGGATCATTATGTTTATTCCGATAGATTGAAGCCAGACGCACCAAGGTATTACTGATATCAACTTCATTGGTTTCAAACGTGTTTATCTGCAATGCCCGCGTATAAACCTCGAATGCTAATAACGGTTCCTCGCTGAACTCGTAAATGCGCCCTAATTTAAACAAAATAGTTGAGTTCTCATGTAGGTTCCGGGCGCGCGTATACCAGAGGAGTGCATTCGACCAATCTTGGGCCGGCCACAAAAAGGTATCACCCATTTTCGACAAAGTCTGCCAATCGTAGCCAGACAATCGTAAGTGTGATATGGCCTTTGTCGTAAGACCCTCCTCTTCGTAAATGTTGTAAAGGCACCAATGCAAAATGGAATCTGAGGGGCGGTCCTTCACCAAAGTTTCAAGAGTGGATCGTGCAGTAGATAGATCACCCTTGAGCCATGCTACCGCGCCATAGTTGCGCACAAAAATGAACTGAAATACTTTTGTCTGTGTCAAAAGCAACGGTAATATAGCTGCTAGAATTACGAGACAAAAACGACTTTGACGGATACTTTTCGAAATCATGGCTTCTTATAAGCAATCAAAGTTTCTGGCCATAGCGTTACACGATGCTTGACTGTACATGCTTCTGGAAAGAGTCGCTGAAATTGAGAATGCCAAAGTAAGTTGATATCTTCCCATTCGCCTTTGCTATACCAACCTATAGCAAAATGCTTGCCTAAACATCGCTGGATATATTTAGGCACAAATTGATAGAGAGGCAATTTGTAGTGAAGTTCAATCGGGAACCCTTTCCAGGGCGTTGTGACAAAATAACCTTTCCCGACACGCTGAATTTCTTCTGCAAATACTCTTTGCACACCAAAACTCCCTACATGTTCAATGACGGCATTAGACCACACTACATCAAAGGCGCCATCCTTAAATGGTAGATGCAAACCGTTTCCCCGAATCGGTTGGCCACGGACAATAGAACGTAATGCCTCTAGGTCTACATCTAAAGCAACAATTTGTTCTGGCCAGGGATACAAAGATAGAAAATAGGAACCATCACTGCCGCCCAAATCCAGGATTGTGGTAGAGGGATTGGGGCGGAAAAGGTTCATGAAAAAGTTCATTTTCTTCTCGCGCGAGACTGTTTGCAGACCAAAAAAACCTTTACCAATTTTCATTGATAACTATTCCCCCTACCTATAGGCCCAGGCTGTTTCTTACGTGCAAATCGCTTCGTAAACGTCAATAAAACTTCTCACTACCGAGTGCCATGAAAATTGTTCCACTTCACACCGAGCCGCCTGTCCCATAGCACTCACTTGCTCTAATGGCAAGGACAAGGCTGCCTGCAACCGTGGCACCACAACACGAGGCTGCTCAAAATCTACCAGAAAACCATTCTGATTATCCCGCACTATATCTGGGTGAATCCCGACGGGCGAAACAAAAGGCACGGTACCACTTCCCATTGCTTCAACCGTAGAGATCCCAAATGCCTCATATCTGGCAGCAGATACAAAGAGGTGTGCGCGGGACAGATAATCACATAGTGTGTCCATCTCAACTTTGCCAGTCCACGTGACTCGATCAGCAATACCCAATCGTTGCGCCTGCTGCTGTAGGTCTCCCATTATACCTTCATGATCTGCCCCAATCCATACCAATCGTACTGAATCGAGTTCGGATGGCAATAAGGCCAATCCCTCCAATATTCTATCTATCCCCTTATTGACAGCCATACGGCCAATTCCTACCAATAATCCCGGCTCAACAGTCTTTTGGATGACCTGGAAACGATCCAGGTCTACGCCATTAGGTATCAAACATAACTTTTCTTGGGGAACAATGCGTTTAAAGAGACGCTCATCTTGGGTGCTAACACAGATTACACGAACAACTTGATTTAAAGATAAGCGTGTGATTGTTGAGAAGTACAATTGCTTCATCGCTCGCATCCAGGGCGTATGAAACATGCCACCATGGGTAGACACTACCAAGGGTCTATGGTGAAGAAGGCGCGTAAAAGCGAGGTAATCAGTAAAAAAATCAACACCATGCAGATGAATTATGTCATAATCTTTCAAATAATGTAAAACACCCGGGGCGATTCGGTAACGCTCAATGCCAATAGCGGGAATCCGGAAGATATTGATATCCTCTAGTTCTCCCCTTACCGGCAATGGAGGATCCTGCCAATTTGGAGAGCGAAGCGTCACTACATCACTCACGTAGCCGCACCGAATCAATGCCAGAGATAAATCCCGAATAAAAGTTTCCACACCACCCACATAGGGATAGAAACGGCGAAACACATGGAGTATACGCATTCCAAAAGACTCCTTTACGGCTTGCTCAGCAAGATAGCAAGCTGTTTCTGAGCTTCTTCATAGCGTTGTCGCCATGTATTGGCCTGTCCAAACTCAATCCCGGCACGCCCCAAAACCTCGAGCTGGTCAAGAGACCTCTGGATACAGGTGATAAAATCATCTAGTGTGTCATACAACAAAGCCGGAGAGCCTAATCGTTCGGTCTCTTCCAGTCTAGTACTGACGACCGGCAAACCAGCTGCACAGTATTCAAACAACTTGATAGGACTGATTGCGTGGGTCAGCGAATTCTTGAGAAACGGGATCAATCCCACCTGACTGTAACGCAAGTAAGCTCTGACTTGCGCAAACGGACGAGACCCCAATACATGAACATTGGGCAATTCTCGTAATTGTTGCATAAAGACCTGGCCGTATTTGTCTAAGTTTACGGGTCCAATAAGCACAAAAGAATAGTTATGGAACGTTTTTGCTGCTGCCAACACACTTTCAAAGTCAAACCAGTGACTGATTTGTCCTACATAAACTAACCGAGGGGATGGAATTTGCTCCAGGTCTGCTGGAATTTCAAGGTTTGGCTCCCTGAAAAACTCAAAATCTACCCCGTTAGGCAAATACTGAGTTCTCTGAGCATACCGTTGGGCTTTAGTCATTAACCGATTGGCAGTATAAAAGACTATGTCTGCCTGCTGGCACATGCGTTGTTCAATGCGTCCAATAGACCGCGGTTCAGAGCCATACTCCTCAACGTCATCTTTCATCCGATAAACCATCCGACGATACTTTACCAGCGGCGCTACCGAATAAAGACGCTGATTGCCAATCCAGAGCAAATCCACATCATCGAACCCGTAGTGCTTGAGCACCTTCTGAAGTGAGGGTTGTGTGTATCGCATGAAATGTAATCCTACCCACTCGCTCTCAAACACAGGGCCTCTAACATACGGCATCCATGCCAACGGAGTGAAAGTCTTGAGGCCCTGGACCGGTTCCTGGACACCTTGCCGCCACAACTCGATATAGGCTAAGTCATCTTCCCGTTTACGCATAAGACGGTTGAGATTAACAAAATTAGCCAACCAAAACACCTGATGCCCATCTTCTAAGAAGAACCGGGCATATTTGTGCTCTCCATCTTCAATTCGATGTTGCCACGGCTGATATTCGGCCATCAAGATTTTCACCTTGCACCTCCTTAACACTCCGGTGGTATGGTTTCACTTCGCGGCGTAGGATGACCGTCACTCCAACCATCAACCAGAACAACACCGCCATATTCTCAATGTTCATTAACACACTCCCCACGCCGGAAACAAGAAAAGCTACACCGGCAGCCACGAAACCAACCGCGAGCATACGATCAGGAAGCTGTTGAGCATATCTAGAACAGCGCCATGCCGAATAGAACAAACTTATCGTAAAGAATGAAAAGATTATCAAAGTAGGAATTCCCAATTCATAGGCAATACCAACAAACAGATTGTGCGCACTATAAGAGATAGTTTGACCAGCCCAGTCCATCGTAGTATAAACATCTCCAGTTCCGGAACCAAGCCAAGGATGAGTCGCTATTTTTTGAAATGCAGTTTCCCACACGAGTTGCCGCCATTGAAACTCGGGGGTTTTTCCGGGACTGAAAATGGTGATAAAGTGTTCCGCGATTTTTTCCGATCGACTAACAATCACGCCGATAATGATCATCAATATCAAAAGCACCGGCACAAGTCGAAGTATACGAGAAATAGCCCGCTTCCCGCCAATCAATACTACTTCTGTCAAAATTGCTATACCTATTCCGGCCACCAGTGCGGCCCAACTGCTGCGCGAGAAACTAGCAATAGCTCCTATCACCTGAGCTATAAAGACGATTAACCAAAACCACTTGTGTTTGCTAGTAGCGCCGCGCATTGATCCCCAAGTCAGACATGCTGTGATACAAATAAAGGCGCCAAAGAAGTTATGGCTATAGAAAGTACCATGCCCTCTGTAAATATTGGTCCCCGCCAGGTAAAGTTTTGTTACCAAAGCACCACTGTAATTCGCGACAACCTCTGGAGGCAAGGGTTGCATGATACCCAAATAGCGGTGATTTGTAAGATAGCCACTCAATACTTGCCCCCCCGTCAGCACTTGTACTGCAGCTATAAATCCAGCCAAAGCCGCCGAAATTGCAATGATTTTGACAGCCTTTTGCACCTCGGCAGCAGTGAAAAGCGACACGGCGCCTACATAAAAAAGCGGTGGTACAACAGCCAATCTGAAGATAACCCATACCCCCTGCAAGGGGCTTGTGACTCGCGGCCCTAAAGCATAAGCTATACTTGCCATTATTACAAACAATAACCACAAACTCGAATGAGGGATAACAGGTAATCGTAAGGAAATTAAAATTTTGAATGACAGAAAAATCAACAAGCAA
Source organism: Anaerolineae bacterium (assembly GCA_034432995.1). GTDB lineage: Bacteria > Chloroflexota > Anaerolineae > B4-G1 > SLSP01 > DSWT01. Next base: position 29,064 of record DAOUAY010000212.1, read on the forward strand.
AAGGACAATACATTCATCGGCGTCAGGCTGACACCGAACAGTTGCGGTATATAAAACTCCATCTGATAAGGAAGAAAGAAAGCCAGCAGATAAAACATGAATGCGCCAGCATGTTTTAATCCTGTTTGAGACAGCCGCAAACTCAGTTCCTTGGTCATTTCTCTACTGCTCCAGAAATATCCTTGCTACATCTTCCCATGCTGATTGCGCAACCAAACATGCACGCTCTGCGGTTAGCATAGACGATTCGCTCCCCGAAACCGGGTAGAGCACTGTGATAAACTCTACCGGAACGTCAGTCGTTTTCTGGTAGCACACGGTTTGGCTCTGAATCTTCTCACCATAACCAGGAGCGCGCCAGGAATCCCGGATACACAACGTTCCCTTTTCTGTTTCTAGTGGAATAATCAGTAACCCTTCAGCAGTCGCAATTTTGCTTTGCAGTTCCACAACAGAAGGGGAAAGCAATTGTAGCGTCGCATCGCCGATATGGAAAAATAGTTCAAACGTATGCCGTCCCTGTCCAGAGAGAAGATCTCGGATGACCCAGAATGTCGGAGGTGTTTTATGTAAAAAAATCTGGCGGCGATGCGTAACCGGATCGGCTAAACGCAAATACCCGCTATGTTCCGCGTCTAACAAATCAAAATCCTGCCCACTCTGCCAGCGATTTATTTGAGGAACCGCATCATAACACAGTCCCCAAAAATCATGAGGTTTGAAACGATTAAGTTCTTCCCCATCAACTCTGACTGTATTATGAAAACCCGTGGAACGGAATACTTTGTGCCATTCATCCGAACTGGTATAGGCAAACGAACCAGAATCGGCGATAAATGTGGTATGGCCAACACAGAGCTCAAAACTCAATGTATCGTTATGGGCATGTCCACCCCAATCATTAAGACCATTGCGGCCACAATCCACAATCATATATAGATCCTGATGGCGCAAAATGTAGATACCCGCTTTTTCAAAAACACAACTTGATTGCATAAACAAAATATGAAAGACTATAATACTATACCTAATTATCTGGGTATGAAATAGTGTGGCGCTTTTTCAAAGTATGAATGACAGGTTGATTGCGGATGATTACGTTCAAAATTTGGCATCTCCCAGTCAATTTAACGTTGAAAAAACACTAGATGCCTAGCTGGCACAATAAAAAGTAGATCAAAGACCGAAGAAGGAGGAGTTGTTGTGCTATTAAAGATACTAAGTCTAGTATTTTTCACGGTATATGATTGATAACCAAATTGCTCCATATATTTAATTATATCTACGTAGTTGTTACCTCGATCTGAACCCGGGCCTCTCACTTCACACCATATAACTGCGGAATCTTCACGGGTCAAGTACTCTTTCATACCTAACAATGTCGCATATTCACCCCCCTCAACATCAATCTTGATCAGGCGTACTAGGCTAAGATCTAAAGGTATCGTTTTGACAAATTCATCGAATGTCGTGACGGTTACTTGAATGACATGATCATAACCAGATTCTTCCCATCCTTTGGAAGACATAACCAATGAACTCCCCCCAGAATTCTTAGTTGCAACATAGAATTCCGATTTTTTGCACGAACCCCCCAGAGCATAGTTATAGATCTCGTCAAAAATATGTCTATTTCGTTCCAGAAACGCAAAGTGAATGGGTTCCGGTTCAAACACACATACTCTGGCGCCCATTCCCTTTGCAAGGAACGCATACATACCCAAATTTGCCCCCACATCAACATAGAATCCAGAGAATCTCTTATAAATCTCACTCATTACGAAACACAGGTCTGAACGACGATAATGATCCAACAAATTGTACGCCGCGTAGTATAGTAGGCGTTCACCAGATTGTGAAATATCCAGAAACAATGATTGACCGTCAACACTGATCGTTTGAGCAGACTGTGTATGATCAAAAAGACGATCAAATAATCCCAATACAATTGATTTACTACGCCCTTCTATTTTTACCGTCAAAGGGAGATATCTAAGCACATTTCTAAGAGACTCTGAATACTTCATGATTATTTACCTCTCAATTCAAACTATCTATCCGCTAACAGATCCAACACATCCTTACCAAAAAACCAAATTGCTTCTTCCCACTGATCACTAGCAGCTCTCGCAAAATCCTCACGCTTAAACAGTACCGCACCCATTGCCAGCAAATAGCGAAAGTCCACCCATTCTCGTTCCGGCGGATCCCATACTTTGAGCCGATACAGCCGACCATTGTCGTTATCCCCAATAAGCGGTACTGTACCATCCGGTTTAGTAATATGCATCACGAACTCGATCATCTTCTCCAGGCGCTCCATATATGCCAGGCCGAAACTATGGCCGTTATGTTGGGCCAGAATAGTAACGAAAAGGAACAATTCAGTGGCTAGACGATGATAAGCCGTAGAAGCTTCAAAATTCACGCCATCAGGATAAACCTGCTTGAACATCTCCCTTTCCAATTCCTGCAACCCGAACTCGCGCCAGCGTTGCGCCTCCTTAAAGTCTGGACAAAGAATGCCCAGATAAACTAATCCCAACAAATCAGAGAGATAATGGTTATTGGTAAAATCACCCTGATTCTCCAAATTATGCCAGATGTGCCGACCATGGAGCAGCAAACTCTTGTAAAAAGCTAGGTGGAACTCCTCAGAGAGCCCAGGCGAATCTCTGAAAAAATAATAACCCCACAGCCAATTGACTACTCGGATTGCCACATCCATAGTGCAAGTCCAATTGACACCCCAGGGCCAGGGGTTACTCGCAATCCAGTCCTCAACCTGTGCAGTGAACTCGCGAGCATATTTCTCATTCTCAGTGAACCAGTATGCCTGTCCCAACCAGACGAAATGCTGACAACGGCTCAATTCCCATGGAACTTTGATGTCATAACCGCCGGGATAAGGAGCGGGGTGGATACGTCTATAGTAGGTTTTGGAGTTAAATCGATAACCAACTTTGAAGTCTGTGTGCCAGTCTATCTTCTCACCAAGCGATGTAGGTCCTGACCCGAGTAAATCAAAGACATGATCACAAATGAGATCAGCTTTAGCAACAATTAGCTTTTCTGTTTCGGGTAAGAGAGAACGAAAGGCAGCCAGTATGTCACTGCGCGATTCAGAAGAAGTAAAAAAACGCGTACCTAGAGTATTCCCTGACCAGTCAAGTAGCTGCTGTTTCTTCACTAATCCAGTCGGCATCAAATGCACAAAACCAAGCCGAATTAACCACTCCACAGACAATTCCTTGAATTGGCGAAAAGCAAATCCAATGAGCTTTCTGGGCCATTTTTTGACAGGTATACGAAACAGTCGAATCAAGTGATATTCCATTAGCCACTCCCACTTGACGGAAAGCCTTGCTCTAAACTCTTTTAACCCTCGCCGAAAATAGCGAATGGTTCTGAACAAGACTAACGATACGTCTGTATTGACGCCGTATCTCATCACGTTCCTGCAGGGTAATAATACCTGAGATTAGCAGGAAAGCAGGAAAAGCCAACAAGAGAACCAACTTTATAGCAATAATCAAAAGTAAAGGCAACTGTAATGATTCCAATGCAAGAGAAATTCCGTAGATAATGCAACCCAATACCAAAATAATCATTACCTGTCCCCATTCGTAGCGAACTGGATAAAGGCGTGATGCAAACAAGAATGTCAAGCCACTCATGACGAAATAGGCTACACAAACCGCCAACACTAGGCCGCCACTACCCCAGATTGGAATACATACTACACTTAATATGGCAAACACTAGCACCGCAATAATCAGCGCAATAGCACCGTTTTCTGATTTGCGTGCTAAATCAGTCCCTACATTAAGCAGGCGATTTGCTCCATAAAATACCTTTGCAAGGCACAGAGGAAAGACATAGTATCTAGACAACATAAAATCTGATGTCGCCAGGATGAGCAATAGCTCTCTGGCGAAAAGAGAGAACACTAGACCCAAGCCAAGCCCACCAATAACATAATATGTAAATACCCGAGAAAAAAAACGCTTTGCATATTCTTGCTTATGCACAGACAACATCGCGGGAAGCCAGAGCAAAAATATTGGCTGGATCAAGAACACCGACAAGACGCTAGCCAGCCGATCCGCCAAGGCATAAATACCTACCTCATAAACAGAAACCAGGAAATAGCGTCCAGAAATTTCCAACACCCAACCTGCCAGGTTAGCAGGGATCAATGGTATTCCAAACCGCAGCAGTTTTTTAACCTCTGCTCGCTGGACGTGCAAAGAAATCAACCTCAATGTCTGTGCATATCCAAGCAAGAAAGAACAACCGGCACCTACTAGCATACCAATCAACACGCCCTGGAGCCCAGCTGTCCGCCCAACTACAAAGTAAATCACCGCCGATAGGCGCACTGACAAAACGATCAGGGATGTAATCATATAACGTAGAGATTGCCGACGAGCACGAAACACGGAAAATGGCAGAATATTGAGCCCCTCGAAGAAGACGATCACAGCAATCAGTCGTATCTGCAATTCAGTTATAGATGCCGATCCAACAAGGCCAGAAATCTGATCAGCAAGCAAGAAAGTACAAAACACCACAAAAGCGGATACAGATACCAGCAACCAGGTTGTGGTACTAATGACGCCCTGTTGCCCTGCTTCATCAGTATAATCGTAGTACGATCGGAACAATGCAGATCCAAGCCCACTCTGCGCCAAAGTAACAAGCACCGTTTGGAGGCCGGTTAACAAGGAGAGTACCCCGTAATCCTCAACCCCAAGCCAACGCGTGTAGACAGGAATGAGTAAGACTGAAACGATCTGCATCAAAGCTGAACCAAGACCGTACACAGCGAACTCTCTTGCTGTGGAATACAGATTCTCTAGCATTTGTTACCGCTCCAGACACTTTTCAATCGCTACCTTATACAGCGTCTCAACATTCGAGGCTGTCTTCGACCAATCAAACTCACGGGATCTAGCGATGGCTGCCAAACTCATTTCATGGCGCATGTTTTCGTCAACCAACAATTGGTGAATACGATCCGCGAGCTGAGCAGAATTGCCGGGTTCGAAGTATAGGCCGGCATCGCCTATCACCTCAGGTATCGCCCCTGTCCTTGATGCTACGACCGGTTTGCCATGAGCGAGTGCTTCTAGTCCAACTAGACCAAACCCCTCGTCTTGGCTAAGAGTCGGAAACACAAAAATATCACTTAAATCATACAGGGCCAAGAGATCTGACTGATTTAATGGGCTAGAAATTCTCACACGTTCAGCTATACCCAGGTTATCAGCCATATCTTTCAGCCTATTAAAAAGACCATGATCTGGGCCAACGAATACGGCCTGCCAAGGATCGGCAACTAGTTGCTTTAAAGCCTCCATCAGAACCTGTGGTCCTTTTCGTTCAATTAACCATCCTACATATAAAATCTTTGGGATACGAGGGTATAGATTGAACTTCTGTCGGACACTTTCTTGATAACTGTCCTCGGTGTGTGTATAGTGTTCTTGATCGCAAGCTAAATATATCACTGAAACATGATTGTTCTGAATACCGACTTTCTGCATCTGAGCCATAGTATGTTTCGAGATACACATAATAGCATCGGCACGATCACATACAGATATAGCAACTGGCAACATCTCATGATTAGACGGCATAGTAAACTCAGAAACATAAACTGTTACTACAAATGGGCAATTCAAGAGGTAACGAGCTACCATGAGGACTTGCCAAGAAAAAATCCCCGCATGATGACCATGGAGTATATCAATTCCCTTGTCATCAAACCATTTCCCGATTTCCATTACACGAAGGAGCGAAACGGCAGAAGCTTTAAGATGTATTCTAAAATACGGGGATTTGACAATCTCGAAGGCTGATTTCCACAAAAGGCGCCGGATACGTTTTCCGCAAACGCCGCAAAAGCCTTGCAGTAACATCCATAGATCGCGCAAGTGCAAACGGGCCAGAATTTTGTACCCACACAAACTACCTGTATCGCGTTTTTCCTCACCCTCTTGACCATCAATAAAATACACTTGATGTCCCTGCTTGGCCAATTGCCCAGACAGGTTAAAACATGTAGCAGCTACACCACCTATTGGATAAGGCCATATTCCAGCCATTCCAATTTTGAGCTTGCCATCACTTGTCACCTACAACCTCATCACTATGCAGGTTTGTCCCTGACCCGATATTCTGGCTAATTTGGTCGTGTTTATGCAATCACTAACGTAACTTTTGTGCAACTAGAAGCCGAATTGTGAAAAACGGCTCAAAAAGAGAACTTTTACAAGTGAACCTTGCGGCGTAAGCTTATGGCATCTTGCCCAGGAGGCGTTGCCATGCGCG
>DAOUAY010000213.1:0-7008 GCA_034432995.1 Anaerolineae bacterium
GCGCGGCTCGCGGGCGATATCGAGCCGCCAGAGCAGGGTGCTGACGATGAGGCCGATCAACGATTCATCCTGACATTTGTCGCGGCACTCGCGAATACAATCTGCGGCCAGAAACACCTGCTCGCCTTCGCCCAGGGCGACGCCATAGAGAATCTCGTGGATTAATTTGAAAGGCTCCTCCATCAGGGCGCTGAGCAAAATGAGCGTGTTAGCCCACCAGTAGTAGCGCGTGTTCCGGCCAAGTGAAGCGGCGATATCGCCCAGTGTGGCCTCGAAGTCCGCATGGTCGAGGAGGGCCTGCGCGCAGCAGTACGAGCGGATGGTGGCGCGGGCAAAGCGCAGTGATTCCGCCCCCACCGGAGCCAGCAGTCCGTGTGCGGTGAGTTCTTGATAGAGCGCCTCCAGGCTGTATCCGCGATTGCCGCGCACGTCGGCCATGATCTCGAACGCCTCATCGATGCTAAGCATCGTCTTGAACGTCGTCTGCATCTGCCAGGCCAGCGCGTAGAGTGTCTTGGCGGCCCGGGTGCGCATCCCCTGATCCACGGCAATGTCCATGATGGCGTCATCGACCAGGTCTCGCAGCACTTGGGCGTGGGAGCGGGGAATTTTGCCTTCCTCCGCCTGCTTCAGCATTTTGAAGAGCAGCCAGGGGATGCGGGCCAGGTCGAAGAGTTGCGTCTCTTCGAGACTGGCGTAAAGCTGTTTCGCCGCCGGTTGATCGAGCGTTTGGGTGAGGTACTGTCGGATGTTTCGCTCGGATAGGGGGAGCATAATAAGCGTATCGCGGATGTACAACGGCGCGATATCGAAATCATCCATGTTGAACGCGATGACGTACTCGTGCCGCGGGTGACGGCGGATGAAATCTTGCAGGACCGCGCACAGACGGCGGCGGCTGTGATAGGGCAATACCTCGCTGTTGTCGATCAGGATGCGCAGGATGGGGCCGCTGGGTGACTTAAGCACATCGCGGGGGCGTTGTTCCGCGTCCTCTTCCCAGAAAGGCTCAAGGACTTGCAGGATCAGGGTTTCCAGCACTTTTTCATCGATGCGCGCGCCCTGGGGCATCGTTTCCAGGTCCAGATATAGCGGAATGACCAGCCGGGGTGCGTTGGCTTGCAGCGATTGTTGGGCGGTTAGCTGGGCCACATGGCGTATCTCGGTGGATTTGCCCATGCCGGCGTCGCCAATCAAGGCGATGGTGTTCGTCCCACGCCGGCCCTGTTTTGTCTTGAGGGGCGTGAAGAGGCTCAAAATCGTCTCGCTGAGACTGCGACCGGGGGTGTTTTCTTCCGCCAACGCATTGAAATCGACGCCGCGCAAGGCCCCCGAAAAATGCCGCACTTCCAGGGGCAGATAAGCGCCGCCTGCGGGCAGGGGATTGAGGATATCGGCGAGCAGCATCGTTCGCAACGCGCTGATGATGGGGTCCGCCGTGAAGAGCTGGCCGTTATCCAGCCGCATGAAGAGGGCGGGGATGGCCCACGCCTGCGGGTCATTTTCCAGCAGCAAGAGCCGCGCGTGGTTCAGCGCGCGGTCGACGCAGCCGTGTTCCAACAGATCGCGGTAGAAGTCCCGGCTCAGCTCGCGCGCCAGCCAGGGCGGGATGACGTCCTGCATGGCGATAATCGCCGGGATGCCGGCTTGCACCAATTGGGGGGCCAGCCCCACGTAGGGGTTGGCATTCTGTGGGTCGCGCTTGGCGCTGTCGCAGGTGGCCAGGAAGATCAGGTGTGGCGGCGGATTGAGGGCGCCGAGTTGCGCCACAACCTCCGCGTCGCGGCGCGCATCGGTGAATCCGTTGGCGTCTTCCAGGAACAGGGTCGTGGTCTCCTGCGCGCGGCTGAACGCCCCGTGGCCGATGAAGTGCAGGATGTGGAAACCCGGCGCCATCGCCAGCTCACGGCTCAACGTGTCGCGGGTGGTTGCGCCGTCGCGCACCACGCAGCCGGCCTGTTCCAGACGCGCGCGCAACTCGGCGTTGAGACCAGTCCTGCCGGGCAGCAGGGTGACGTGTAGTTGACCGGTGCGTTGCAGGCCGTCCAACGCGGAGGTCAGCGCGTCGATTTCCTGATTGACGTCGATGGGCGTCATTCCCTGGTCGATGAGGTTGGCGGGGTTGGCGATGGCGACGAGCATCCGGATAGGGCGTGTGGCGATGGGCACAGGCGCAGCGATTTCCAATCCAGTGTAGCGCGAAAAGGGCGTCTGCGCGGAGGTGCTAAGCGAGGAGACGGTGTTTTGTTTTAGCTCGTGGAGGCGTTCCCACAGCAAGGCATGGAGTTCTGGCGCGCGCGGATCGATCCACAGACGCAGGCGCAGTTGCCCATCGCTGCGTGTTTCGGCGATCCCGGTGGCCCGGTCGTAGGCGCGACGGATCGCGCCGGAGAAGAGCGCATCGAACAGGGCTATCCCATAGGTGGGGACGTCGTTCTCGGCGGCTCGCAACGCGCTGTGATCCAGACGCATCTCCCCATCGGCGAAATGCACCGTGCTATTCAACCAGGCTTCGGCCGGGTAACATTGCCGCGCGTCGTCCCACGGTTGAATGCGGATCAAAAGATCGGTATGGTCACGTTGCACACTCTTGGGCATAGGCAACTCCTGATAAAAATGGCAAATGGCGAATGGCAAATGGAAAATGGCAAATGGCAAATGGCAAATGGCGAATGGCGAATGGCGAATGGCGAACGGCGAACGGTATATGGTTTGTCAACTGTGGGTATTATACGCCGTCTCTAAAAGATAGAAAGCCTGCGAAAAGGGCGCTGGTCCCACAGCCACCCGGTAATCGCTGCGCAATCTCTGCAAGGATTCATTGCTTGAATGGCTGGAAAAATCCTCCAAATTTATGGCGTTTTTTCCGTTTTTCTTGTATAATTGTTTTTGTGGTGCAGTGCCTTCGCTCTTTTTTTATGCCAGCCAGTTCGATCTATGAAATTGCGTTTTACTGTGTCTATATACTAATACTTTGCATACGAGGAGGTGTTTATGAGTTGGGTAGTCTTCTGCGCAGGTGTCATTATCGGCTGGATCGGAGAGTTGTTCGTTGACTTCTTCTTTTGGCGGCACAGGCATGTGGATATGGTCTCCGAGCTTGAGGTGCGCGCCGATTTAGCCACCATGGAGGCCCGGGCGGGGCAACTCGAGGCGCAACTCATCGGCCTCAAGGAGGATCAAACGCACTACGAGTATGAGATGCAGCTCAGCCGCGACACGTTGGCGCGCGTGCATGAGCAACTGGCGGCCCGCGAAGCCGAAATCCGGCAGTTGCAGACCTCGCTTGCCGATGCGCAAAGGCATCTGGCCGAACAATCAAGTTCTCGCGCGCCCAGGCCAGAACCGCACGGTTTGGAGAAAATCGAGGGGATCGGTCCCAAGATTTCCAAACTCCTCAACGCACGGAGCATCTATACACTCGCCGATCTGGCCGAGGCCAATGTGGAAGAGTTGCAGCACTGCCTTGAGGAAGCCGGCCCACAGTATCGTCTGGCGAATCCGGCGACCTGGCCAGAACAGGCGCGTCTGGCCGTCGAAGGGAACTGGGAGGCTCTGGATGCATTTCAGGCTGACTTGAAAGGCGGTCGCGCTCAGCCGGTGTGACGCTTCCTGTCGCGTTGAGACGCATATACTGTGGAGGAAAAATGATGTTCCATTATCGCAGCCCCAAAAGTATCAAGGCTTACAATTGGTTCAAGTTCGCGGGAACGTTAGTTTTGATCTGCCTCTTCGTCATTCTGTTGTTACGCCAGCAACGCGCGGCAGCGACGGCGCCGGCCGGCCCTTCTCCTGCTACTGTTATACCGCAGTCGTCGCCCGCACTGCCAACCCCGAAACCCACCGTCATCATGCCGGCTCTGACCGCGCCAGCAGTGGAAGCTGAAGATTCGGCGGCCTCGGTAAAAGCGCCGGTCGCGTCCGTGCCGCAGGTAAGTGCGGACGGGATTGTGACATTTTCTGGAACAGGGACCCCTGGCTCCACGGTGGAAGTCTGCGCTGCCGATAAGTGTGTCGGGCATACCACCGTGGGGACAGATGGAGTGTGGATGTTCACCGTGCAGCTTGCTCCCGGAGACTACAACTTTGGCGCTCGCGCTGTGGATGCTTCCGGCGCAACGCTGGTCGAATCTCCGCCGTTCAAATTCGTCCTACCCGCACCAAAACAACCCCCAACACTCACCGCGCCGCAGTCTGGCGCATTCATCGCCGGCAACCTGGTGACGCTCGCCGGAACGGGGACGCCCGGCGCCGAAGTCGAAATCCTCGCTGAGGGCAAAGTGGTGAGTACAACCGTGGTCCAACCTGACGGAACCTGGACGCTCGACTGCGTGTGTGATTCCGGCGCGCGTCTGCTCAGCGTGCAGAATGTTGGCGATCCTGAGAGCGCAAGCGAAGCTGTCGCGGTTCAGATTGCCGTAGCCCCCATCTCCATCCCCGCTGACCTTGTGTGCGGTGAAGACATCGACATCCCGATGGGGACGGATCACGGAACCGTCTACATCGTCGCGCCCTGCGAATATATCGGGTTGATTGCCGCGCGCGTTGGCGTCAAACTGGCGGATTTGCTCGCCGTCAACCCCCAGGTGACGAATCCCGATCGCATCGATCCGGGGCAAATCCTGAATTTGCCGCCGCGATAGAAAAGGACGGCTTGCACAGCAGTTGTATGACCAGGGGAGAGGCTTGCTCTCCCCTGGTTTGTTGGAGTCAGGGATTCAACAAAAAACCGTAGCATGATTGTATTCTTCGGCTTTTTCTTGTATAATTATAACGATTGTGGTTTGATCCCCTTTTTCGTACCCATATAATCACATAAGTTTGGCCTACAAGGAGGCGATTCATGAACTGGCTGAGTTTCTTCATCGGATTGTTGACAGGGTGGTTAATTGAATTGCTCATCGACTTTTTCTACTGGCGGCGCAGGCGTGCGGCTTCTGTTCCCGAAGGTGAGGTGCGCACCGAGTTAGCCGCAATGGAGGCCAAAGCGAGCCAGCTTGAGGCGCGACTGATCGCCGCGCAGGACGACCAGAAGAGGCTGGCGACTTGCGAACGCCAGTTGCAGGATTGCCACGATACCTTGTCGCGCGTCCAGGCGCAATTGTCGGTCAGGGAAACCGAGGTTCAGCAGTTGCAGGCTTCACTTGCCGACACGGAAATCCGTATCGCTGAACGCACCAGTTCGATCGCAGTCCTGGCCGGGTTCGATGCGCACAACCTGCAGAAGATCGAAGGAATCGGCCCCAAGATCGCCGACATCCTCAACGCGCACGGTATTTACACTTTCGCCGATCTGGCAGATGCGGCCATAGACGAATTGCGAAAGTGTCTCGAAGAGGCCGGCCCCCGTTATCGCCTGGCGAACCCGGAGACCTGGCCCATGCAGGCCCGTCTGGCCGCCGATGGCAAGTGGCTGGAATTGGACGAACTTCAGCGCAAACTGAAGGGCGGGCGCGCCTAGTCGCATCAGATTGGCCGGGCGACCGTGACCCGCGCGAGTCATGGAGGAAAAGCTTATGGTTGCTGATCGGACGTCTCAGAGTGTGCGAGCGTACAACATTTTCAAATTGGTGGTGACGCTCATCTTGATCCTCATCATTATCATCCTGCTGCTGCGGGCGCGGACAGGCGTCACGCCTGCACCGCAGGTGGTGGTGGAGCCGACCGTCGCCGTGGCTGTGGCGCCTACGCTTTCGATGCCCAAAGTGGGCGACGACGGGACGGTGACGTTCTCCGGGACGGGGACGCCGGGGTCCAAAGTCGAAATCTGGGCGGGCGGCAAGCGCATCGGCGAGGCGACCGTCGGCGCGGACGGCAAGTGGTCGTTCGCCGCGCCAATGGAGGCGGGCGACTACGACTTCAGCGCGCGCGCCGTGGATGCCTCCGGCAAGACGCTGGCGGAATCCACGCGGCTCAAGTTCACTGTGCCTGCCCTGGTCAAAGCGCCGGTGATGTCCGCGCCGCAGGTGGGTGACGACGGGACGCTGACACTCTCCGGGACGGGGACGCCGGGTTCCACCGTGGCCGTTTGGGCAAGAGATGGCGAACTTCTCGGTCAGGCCACCGTAGGGGCCAACGGCGCATGGTCGTTCGTTGCCTCACCGCTCAATCCGGGCGACTACGACTTCAGCGCGCGCGCGGTGGACGCTTCTGGCGCGACCCTGGTCGAGTCGGAAGCATTGCGGTTCACCATGCCTGTGTTGGTCGAAGCGCCGGTACTCTCTGCACCGCAGGTGGGCGCTGACGGGACGGTGACGCTCTCCGGGACGGGGACGCCGGGTTCCAAAGTCGAGATCTGGGCGGGCGGTAAGCGCATCGGCGAAGCGACCGTCGGCGCGGATGGCAAGTGGTCGTTTGTTGCGCCGTCGATGGATGCGGGTGACTTCGACTTCAGCGCGCGCGCCGTGGATGCCTCCGGCAAGACGCTGGCGGAATCCACACCGCTCAAGTTTACCGTGCCGGCCCAAGTCAAAGCGCCGACGCTGACCGCGCCACTGCCCGGCGCCGCGATCACCGGCGATATGGTGACGCTCGAAGGAACCGGGCAACCGGGTGCGGAGGTCGAAATCCTCGACAACGGCAAAGTCGTAGGCAAGGCCGTCGTGCAGCCTGACGGCGCCTGGAAATTCGATTACAAGATCGAGCCGGGCGCGCACTCGCTCACTGTGCAGAACGCCGGGGATACGGCCAGCGCCAGTGAGGCCGTCAACGTTGAGGTTGCCGCCGCCGCACCGCCCGCACCTGCGCCGAAGCCCGCGACCGGCGTGTGCAGCGCGGGCAACATCCCGCTGGGCGTGGATCAGGGGTCGACGTACATCGTGGCGCGCTGCGAGTATATGGCGTTGATCGCGCAGCGCACCGGCGTCAAACTCGCGGATTTGATCGCCGCCAACCCGCAGGTGACGAATCCCAACCTGATTTACCCCGATCAAGTGCTCAATCTGCCGCCGCGATAGAAACCGTCCGGCAATGTGGAGTCAGGTGCAACGTGCTCAGAAAGTGCGTTGC
>DAOUAY010000214.1:0-39349 GCA_034432995.1 Anaerolineae bacterium
GTGCGCTACAAGGACAAGAACATCGCCGAGGTGCTGGAGATGACGGTGACGGAGGCCGTGGAGTTCTTCGCGGCGATCCCGTCACTGGTGCGCAAGCTGGAAACGCTCTGCGACGTGGGCCTGGGCTATATCCGCCTGGGACAAGCGGCGACGACGCTCTACGGCGGCGAGGCGCAGCGCATCAAGCTGGCGAAGGAACTGTCGCGCCGGGCGACCGGACGCACGCTCTACATCCTCGACGAACCCACCGTGGGCCTGCACGCCGCCGACGTGGATAAGCTGATCAGCGTCTTGCAGCGGCTCGCGGACACGGGCAACACGATTCTCGTCATCGAGCACAACCCGGACGTGATCAAGGTGGCGGACTGGATCATCGACATGGGGCCAGAGGGCGGCGACGCCGGCGGCGAACTTATCATCGAAGGCACGCCGGAAGATGTGGCCCGGTCGGTGCTGTCGCATACGGGGCATTACCTGCAGCGCTGGCTAGAGGATGCAAAGCTTGCTGAGTGTTGATTTATGGCTCCAACGCGCGATTCAGATCCTCAACCACACCACCCAATAGCACTTGGCCTTCGTAGGTTGTCAGGTCGGCGGCTTCGGTTAACACTTTCTGCGCGTCTTCCTTGCGCCCTTGCGCCAAATAGGTATGTCCAAGTGTGTGCAAAGCTCGGGCGCGTTCCAAATCGTTTTTCGCCCATTGAATGGCGTAATGCCCTAATTGTTCCGCTTCGGCGATGCGTTCAGGTCGATCATCGGTGTAAAACTGTGCCAGGGCGATGAGCAATTCAAGACTATAGGGGGTCAATTTTTGGGCATAGAGCAGATCCCCTTGAGCGCCGTCGATGTCCGGTGGACTTTGAACGCGGTAGGCCCACGAGCGTGCGATGTGAACGATGGCGCTTTCTTGTGCGAGGCTGATTGCTCGATTCGCTGCCGCCACAGCCTCTCTTGGATCGTCCGACCTGGCTGCGGCGATGGCTAACCAGGCTTCAGCTTCGGCAAATGCGGGGTTTCTCTCCGCTGCCCGGTCGAATTCCTTTGCCGCTTCCTGGTAACGCCCTTGCAGGTAGTAGATCATGCCGATGCCAAAATAGGGTTCAGGCAGGTCTTCTTTGAAAGAGATCGCGGTGAGAAAGGCGTTCTCAGCCGCCGGCCAATTGAGTAGGAGATACTGCGCCTGGCCGATGCCGACGTAGGTTTCAGCATGTTTTTCGTCGAGGGTTTGCGCGTGTTCGAAGTCGGCCAAAGCCGCGTCATAAGCCCCCAGGCTCAAGTACTCTGCGCCACGTTGCAAGCGCAGTTCAATATCATCAGGGTTGAGAATGATGTTTTGGTCAAACCGCGTCGTCACCTTTGGAAGTGGTATCTGTGTAGGGGTGGCAATCGTTGCCAGGGAACGAGTCGGGGTAAGAGTAGGCGGCATCGGTTGCGGCCTTGTCTGCGTTGTGGTCTCCACAGCGGGCGGGTTTGTTGGGACGGCGCCGCCATCGGCGGAACGGTTCGCTGAGAGCGTTCCCCTAATCATCGACATAAGGACCAGATAGGCCACAACAATGCTAACACCTAACAACAGCAGAATGAGCAGTTGTCCTGGGGCCAGCCCTTTTCCCTTGGCGCGTGTTCGTTTAGGTTTTTTGACCTTCTCGACAGGGGGCTTGCGCTTCGGTGGCGCTTTTTCGCGTTTCTGAAGTTTGCTGCGGCGTTCCTTTTTGTCGCCAGATTCAGCCTCAGTTGATTCGGATGGCTTTTCAAGCTCTTCTTCGCCAAACAAACCTTCCCACAGGTCCTCTTCTGGTTGTTGCTTTGCACTGCGTTTATCGTCGAGCAACCCCATATTCTACCTCCGTTGTCCACATCCCTGGCGCAAAATTTTGTACCTACTCTTCCTTACACTAACCTGGTACATCGCGGCAGAAGTCCCGCTCCGGTCAGCTCAGCTTGAAGCGGATCGTCAGATTCGCGGTTCTTGCGAGCTGCGCCGGGATCTGACGATCCCTGGCAAGCATAGACTGGGAAGGTATTTGTGCCACGCGATACTAGTATAAAACGACATGAGCGAAAAAGCAAATGTTCATTTGGCAATCGGGCAGAGTGTGGCAGAATAGAAGAGTGAGCGAATGGGCGAATGAGCGAATGGCAAATGGCGAATGGCGAATGGCAAATGGCGAATGGCAAATGGCAAATGGCGAATTTTTGATCCGTTTGGGTCCGTTGAATCCGTTGAAGAATTCTGTGCTAGTCGGGATTGTAGCGCAGTTTGAGGGGGGTGAGGCGGCCCTGGTCGCCGGCGTCGAACCAGTCTTCGATGAGGCGGAACGAGATCGAGCTGCGCGACGGCAGGCCGAATGTTCCGGCTTCGAGGCCCTGGCGGATTTCGGCGCGGGTGAACCAGCGGAAGTCCTCCAGTTCGCCATCGTTGCACTCCGGCCCGGCGCAGAGCGTGTCATCGACGGCTTCGGCGGTGAAGCCGAGCATCAACGAGCTGGGGAAAGGCCAGGGCTGCGAGGAGTGGTAGTGGACGGCGGCCACGCGCGCGCCGGTTTCCTCCTGCACTTCGCGCACGACGGCGTCTTCGAGGCTTTCGCCCGGCGCGACGAAACCCGCGATGTTGGAGTAGCGACCTTTGACCCAGGTGGGCTGTCGTCCCAGCAGAATTTTGTCGCCGCAGGTGGTGCAGACGATGATGGCGGGGTCGGTGCGGGGGAAGTGCTGCTGCTTGCACTGCGGATTCGAGCAGACGCGCAGGTGTCCGCCCTCGCGGCTCTCTGTGGGGCTGCCGCACGCGCCGCAGAAGCGGTGCTGCGCGTGCCAGAAAGCCATCGCCCTGGCGTAGGCGAGGATCCCGCCATCGAACCGGTTCAGCAGGGGGCTGATCCGGCGCAAGTCCTGGAATTCACCGAGCGCCGTCAACGCCGCGGGTGGCTCTGCGGTCGCGGGCAGGTCGAAGGTGACGTAGGTGCGTCCTGCGGCGACGCCCAGCACGGTGATGGATGCAGCCTGCGGTGTGAAGGCTGCCGCAGCTTCGGGGGTGAGCCATACCGGGTGCGGCGCATCACCAGGCGCGGTGAGCGGTCGCAAATGCCACACTGGCAGGAAGCAGGTGTCGGGATGCGTGAGCTGGGCGGCGACCCACGCTTCGTCATGCAGTTGGCGATGTACGCGGTCCAAGCCGTAGTCGGTGAAGAGGTTGCGGGTGGAAAGAGCGTTGCTCATGCGATAGTTCCTCCGTTTGAAAATTTGCGCATCTGCACATCGAACGTCAACGGGGAATTATAGCACGAGCTGAGAAGCGGGCGGACAGGGTGTTGGCGTAGATGCGCTGGAAATCGGCCTCGTCGAAGCCGAATGTATTCACCAGCACTTGGTATTCCGACGTCATGCTGTTGAGGAACGGGCCTGGATCGTCGGTGTTCACACTGAAATTCAGTCCAGGTCGCGTGCCTGGCGGATGGGGTGTTCTTCGATGCGCGCCACACTGCCGGTTTTAACGTTGCTGGTAGGGCACATCTCGATGTGAATCTGGTGTTCCTGGAAATGTTCGATGAGCGCCGGATCGCGGAACAGACTCACGCCGTGGCCGATGCGGTCGGGATGGCCGTGTTCCAGTGCATCCCACACCGCTTCCGGCCCGCACCACTCTCCCGCGTGGATTTCGATCCCCATCCCGGTCTCGCGGTAGCGCGCGAACGTCCTCTCGAAAGGCTTGACCGGGTTCTCGACCTCCGGTCCCGCCAGTGCCACTCCTACAATCAGGCCGGCCTCGTACAGTGGGATGACCCGGTCTGCCACCTCCGCTGCTGCTTCCGGCGTCTTGTTCCGCCCAAAGGCGATGAGGAAAGCCACATCGATGTCACCCGCTGCCTGCTGGTCAGCCCAGGTGCGAAACGCGGTAAACGCATCCACGGCGGCGACACTGTCACCAGGGATAAAGCTGGAGGCGATCATCATTTCGCTGTAACACACATTTTGTGCTTTCGACGCGGCGATGTGCTGTGCCAGGATCGGGTAAAAGTACGGCAGTTGACGGTTGATGGGATCAAGCATCCGCCACCAGTTGAAGAAGCTCTCCATATCGTTGACGGGGTAAAAAGGTGCGAAGTCTTCGGGTGCGATGGGGAACGCGGGTTCGTCGCGGCGAATGGCGCGGGCCATCGCCGGGCTGAGGATGCCGTCGAGGTGATAGTGCAGCTCGGCTTTGGTAAGCGCTTTCAGGTTCACGGTGAACTAGGCGGAAACGACGCCAATGCCGAGGGTCCCCGGTCCGCCGTGGGTGGCGAGCGCCATGCCCACTTCGATGATGGGGATAGCTTCCACCGGGAAACCGGTTTTGGCGGCCAGGGTAGCGGCTAACTCTTGGGCTTCATCGAGACAGGCGACGTGGGCGACAGCCACCCTTTCGGCAGGGAAGTGTTCCAGCGCCATCTCCAGCAGGCATTGTTTGGCGTTCTGGCGTCCGCGCAATTTTTCGAGCAGGACGAGTTCGCCATCCTGCATGCCGAGCAGCGGTCGAATTTTGAGCAGTCCGGCGAGGATGCCGCTCAGCTTGCTCGCCCTGCCGCCTTTCACCAGGTACTGCACGGTGTCCAGGCTGATGTACAGGTGCAATTTGTCTCGCATCGCTTCGGCGGTGCGCACGACGTCGGTAAGGCTTTGGCCCGTGCGCGCAGCCTGAGCTGCGGCAAGCACGAGATGCCCTTGTGCGATGGCCAATGTCGTGGAGTCCACCACTGCAACCTGATCGGGGGTAAAGTGTTGGCTAGCGACGAGTGCTGCGTTGTACGTGGCACTCAACTTGCTGGTTACGGTAATGCAAACGACCTGGTGTCCCGCATCCACCACCTGATGAAATGCGCGCTCAAAGTCACCGGACGAGGGGGCGGCAGTTTTAGGCCAGACTGTCTGGGCCTTTTCCCAAAATTCCGCCATAGGGATGGTTTTGTCCTTGAACTGCTCATCTCCAAAAAGAAAGATCAACGGGACACTGGTGATATCGAATTCTTGCTCAAGTCCCCCGGGTAGATCACAACTCGTATCAGTGACAATTTTGACGGTCATGGTTGGCTCCTTTCCCTGTAAGGGGCATCATTAGTGCGCCGTACATCCTTCCAGTTGGGCGCAGAACGCCTGGCAGATTTCCTGTGTCGTGCCGGCATAGAGGATATAGAATTCGTTGTCATCTTGCGTGTGGGTGTAGCTGGCGGTGCATGGCTCAATGGCGAAGCTCTGGATGCCCGCTTCCCCAGCTTCCGCCGAGGGCTTGAGGCAGGCGAGGAGGTTCCGGGGATCGAGCAGCGCGTTCCGGTCGGCGATGGCCACCGCGCCGGCCGAGAGCGGATTCTCCTTATTGCTGTAGATCCGCGCCTGCACCGCGCCGACGTCTTGGTAGCAGCCGATGAACTTATCGACGCCCAGGGCCAGCGCCGCCAGATCGGGGCGGCCGGCCAGCAACGCGGCTCCCTGGCTGAGAGACCCCAGGTACTCGGTGAGTGTC
Source organism: Anaerolineae bacterium (assembly GCA_034432995.1). GTDB lineage: Bacteria > Chloroflexota > Anaerolineae > B4-G1 > SLSP01 > DSWT01. The sequence continues at coordinate 5,495 of DAOUAY010000214.1, forward strand.
TGTCCTTCGACGACCGTGTGATCCGGCAGATCGGGCAGCATCTCCACTGCCGGAGGGACTTTCGGCTTTGGTTGCAGCAGCCCGGAGATGACGTCACAGCCGCTCAGCAGGGCGGCGAGGAGGATAAGGCTGATCCATCGGGTCATGTGTTTGGACATTGCGCACCTCCTAGAGAAATCATCGAAATCAAGCGAGTTTCTTTATTATAGCATGACTCTGCGCACGCGCTACAACGACGCCGGACTGAATTTGTTTCCCGCAAAACCACGCTTGTGGCGAGGGCAATAACTCCCCAGATTTTCATTGTTCCCTAACCCGCCTTGTGTGCTAAAATCAGCCATAAGATTTGACCACGAAGGAGGGACAATGTTAGCCGTCGATGTTGGAGAACACTTGCTGTTGCGGAACTGGCGCATGGCCGTCGCCGAATCTGCGACCGGCGGCTTGATCGGTCATCTGATGACGCAGGTCTCGGGCAGTTCACAGTACTTCTGGGGCGGCATCATCGCCTACGATAACACCGTCAAGATGCGGCTGTTGGGAGTGCGCGAGGAAACGCTCATCCGCTGGGGTGCGGTGAGCGCGGTCGTGGCGTTGGAGATGGCGGCGGGGGCGTGTCGCGCGCTCGGTGTGGAAGTCGCAGTCAGCGTCACCGGCATCGCCGGGCCGACGGGAGCGACCGCCACCAAACCGGTGGGGCTGTACTACCTCGGCCTGGCAACGCCAACCGAGCGTTATGCCTGGCGACATCTCTTCACCGGCGATCGCGCCGCCAACAACGAAGCCGCCGCCCAGGCCGCCCTACAGCACCTTCTCGATTACTTGCGCGGATAGTCGGATAGTCAATCGTCCGATAGTTGGATAGTCGGATAGTCGATAGTCGTCAGATCGTCAGCAGTCGGGTGGTCGACCATTCGCAACTCGCAACTCGCAACTCGCAATTCGCAATTCGCAACTCGCAACTCGTAATTCGCTATTCGCTATTCGCTATTCGCTATTCTCTCCCTCTTCCCCCGACGTCGCTTTCGTCTGGTGGATCTCCGTGACGAGGTGTTCCAGGCCTGCCCTGATGCGCCTGACGGCTTTTTGTCCCTGGGCATTGTAGAAGGCCTGCCCTAAATCCTGCGCGCATTGGACGAGACGGAAGTTGTTGTTCCCTGCCAGGGTGCGCGCGGTGCGGCGCATCACCCGTATGAATTCCCTTTGGGTTTCGATATCGCTGCGCTGGATGGGAGACTTACCGCGTCCCGGCACGATGTGGCGGATGGTGGTCCGGCGCGCCAGGTTGCTCAATGTATTCAGCCAGGCTTTGGAATCCGGTGTGCGCTCCAACAGCGCCGGTTCATCGACGACGATCGTATCCCCGGCAAAGAACAAGCTGTGTTCCGGGATGGTGACCCACATGCTGCCGGGCGCGCCGCCTGCCACGCTCTCGAATTCCAGCGGCGGTGTGCGGTAGTACAGCAGGAAGTGCTTGTCGAGGGTCAGTGTGGGCGGATGCGGCTTGATCCGCAACAAATCATCGGCCTCCTCGGGATACTGTGTAATGTAGACCTGGAGCATCTCGCGCCACCCGCGCTCGTCGTAGGCGAGTAGCGCGCGCAGCATGGCCTCTCCGGCGATGAGCGGCGCATCCCAGAGTGACGCGGCGATCTGCCGTTCCAGTGACGCATCGGTAAGGACCGCGTAGCGTGGTTTGCCCGCGATCTCTTCCACCTGTTGCTGCCAGGCCCAGGCATGGCTGGGGCGCGGCGGGATGTCGATCACAATCGAGCCGTGATCTGTCACGATCAAGCCGAGATTGTATGGCGGATAAGCGGATTCGACAAAGATACCAGGTGCGATTTCTTGCATAATTACCTCTGATGATCCAAACTTCCCCGAATAATCGTCATAATGACGTCAGCAGTGTGAACCGGCGCGCCGCCCTGCGCGATGGACGGCGAACCCCCGCCGCGTCCCCCGAGCGCCTGCGTGACCTCGCGCAGCATGGCCCCGGCATCGACGTGCGGCAGATCATCGCTACGGGCGCAGACCAGGCGCACGCCGTCGGTCTCACTGACGGCCAACAGCAGCAGCGTACGCGGACGTTCGCGCAGCCGTCCTGCAATCGCGCGGGCGTCGGCAAACGGGCGATCCGTCCAATGGACGCCAATGCGCCGGACGCCATCTGTCTCTGGCGTCGCTTCCCACAGGCGGTCGGCCTCGAGTTCCAAAAGGTGACTTTGCGCCTTGTTCAGCGCGCGGCGGGTGGTTTGCAGTTCTTCCTGGAGACGGGCGACCGTCTGCGGAACCTCATCCTGCGCTACGCTGAGATCGCTGCTCGCCGCGCGCAGGGCGTGCAGCACGCGGCGATAATCGCGCAGGGCGCGCCCGCCGCAGAGGAAAGTCAGCCGCACACCGCCCTTGTAACGCTCGATCCCCGTGATTTTCAGCAGCCCGATTTCGCCTGTGGTACGGACGTGTGTGCCGCCGCACGCCGAAGCATCGTAGCCCTCCACCCAGATGACGCGGATATCCCCGGTCACCTGCGGCGGTTTGCGCAAGGGTCGGATGTCCTCATCCGCGACGTCCCCCAGGTCATCGCGGGTGACGGTGTGGATCGTCACCGGGCGGTTCTCCCAGATCACGCGATTGGCCGCATCTTCGACTTCGAACGCCGCTTCCCACGCAAGTTGCGGAATGTCCAGATCAATCGTGCTGGCCTCGCCGCCCAGGTGAAAGCCGACGGTGTTGGCCTGGTAAAGTTCCACGCAGGCCGCCGAAAGGATGTGCTGCCCGGTGTGCTGTTGCATGTGATCGAACCGTCGCGGCCAGTCGATGATGCCATGCACGGTGTCGCCGATGGTAGTCATGGGCATGGCTTCAAGCAGATGCCAGACTTCACCCGGGATCCCGGCGGCTTCCTCGTCCCATACGTCCACTACCGGGATCCCAGCGAGCGTCCCCGTGTCGTGCGGCTGTCCGCCAGACGTGGGATAGAACGCCGTCTGATCCAACTGCACGGCCAGGCCGCGTTCGGTCTCGCGGCGGGCGACGATGCGCGCGTCGAAGGTGACCAGCGCCGCGTCGTCGTAATACAGGCGACGGGTCATGGTCTGTTCTCCGTCACCGTGGCTTCGTGGTAGATGGCGCTTTCGGGCAGTTGGCGCGGAATGCTGAAGGCGAAGGTCGAACCTTTGCCGGGTCCGCTGCGCATGTCGATTTTCCCGCCGTGCGCTTCGACCGCCAGCTTGCAGAAGGCCAGACCGATGCCGGCGCCACCTTGTTGTTGCTGGGTACGCGCGCGATAGAACATTTCGAAGAGGTGGACTTGATCCTCCGGTGCGATGCCGGGGCCGTTATCACTGACGGCGAAGTGGAAGCTGTGCTCATCGACTTGTACAGAGAGGGTGATCGCGCCCCCGTCCGGCGTGTACTTGGCGGCATTGTCCAGTAGGTTCAGCAACACCCGGCGCAAGAGGTCCAGATCGCCCTGCATCAGCGGCAGGTCATCCTGAATGCGGCGAATCAGGGTATGCCGGCGCCGCCGGATAGAAGACTGAATGATCTCGATCACGTCGGCCACCATATCAGGGACGCGAATCATCGTGACGGTCAGCGTTTTGTGCGTGGTCAGTCTGCGTGCGTCCAGGATGTTACTGATGAGGCGCTCCATACGGTGCGCGCTGCGCAAACCGATCTCCAGAACCTGCTCGAAGGGCACGGAGATATCTTTTTCGCGCCAGGCCGTCAGCACCAATTCCAGCGTGTTGGTGATGTTTCCGAGCGGCACGCGCAGGTCGTGGACGATCATGTGCGAGAGCTGTTCGCGCATCTCATCCAGTTTCACCCGGTCGGTGACGTCGTGGGCCAACCATTGGTATGCGCCGCCGGGCAGGTAGTGCGGTAGGGAGGAGAAGTAAACTTCCAGGGTGCGTTCTTCGGCGTCTGCAGTGCGAGTTTTGATCTCCCAGGTAGTGATCCCCTCGGCGTCCACTTGTGCTTTGAGGGCATCATACTGCGCAGGCGTGAGTATCAGTTGTTCGAGATCGGTCTGCGGGACGCATACGGCATCGTCTTCTGGCCTGGTCAGTGGGAGCAGTTTCTGCGCCGCGCGGTTCACTTCCAGAAAATTCCCGCATGGATCGAGGATGATAATCGGATCCAGATTCTGCTCGAAAAGGCTTTGGTAACGGGCTTCGGCGCGTTGCACTTGTTCAAAGAGACGCGCGTTTTGGATGGCGGGTGCGGCTAACGATGCCAGCGCCGTGATCGTGTCCTGCGCTTCTTGCAAGTCGGTGCTCGGTCCTGGATTGATCATTTCGACCACTGCCAGGGTTTGATCGCCTATGCGCACGGGTACGGCGAGAATGGCGTTGGTTTTGAAACCGGTTTGTTCGTCCGCATCTGGATAGAAGCGCTTGTCCCGATAAACGTTAGGTACCCACAACTGCTGTCCGTTTTCTGCCACCCAACCCACAATGCCCGCACCTCTGGGCATTTCCATGCCGAGGATCTGCTGCGCGCTCTCGCCGGAGGCCGCGCGGAAAACCAGGGAGCCGTCAGGATTGACGAGAGCGACGGAGGCCGCGTCGGGTTTGAAGTGTTGGTGGGTGAGACTCATCAACTGTTGCAGGACTTCGTTGGTGTCCAGCCTGGCGCTGATCGTGAGCGCCGCCTCGTAAAGAAAAGTGCTGGTTTTAGTCTCAGTCAAAGTTCACAACCTCCTTCCCGTGGAGTCTTTCCAGGATGCGGGTGATGATCAAGTCGAGATGGTCGCCATTGGCGACAAAATCCAGCCGGTCTGCCGGGATGGTCAACACCGGACACAGCGCAAAGTGGTTGAACCAGTCCTCGTACAGCACATTCAGACTTTCCAGATAATCCGGCGTGATTTGGCGTTCATAAGAGCGCCCGCGTTGCTGGATGCGTTTGATGAGCGTCGACGTCGAAGCGCGCAGGTAGAGCACCAGATTCGGTGGGGGCAGGATGGAAATCACGGCTTGATACAGTTCGCAGTAGGTCTCGTAGTCGCGTGCCTCCATCGATCCTTGTTCGTACAAATTGCGGGCGAAGATTTCGGCATCCTCGTAGACGGTGCGGTCCTGGATGACCGAGTTGGGCCGGTCGAGCAGTTGCCGGTGGTGCCGCAGTCGCCGCGCCAGGAAAAAAACCTGCGAGTGGAAGCTCCAGCGCGACATGTCCGTGTAGAAGTCCGCCAGGTAGGGGTTGTCCTGCACGCCTTCCATGAACGGTTCCCACTCCAGATGTTGGCTGAGGAGCGCTGTCAGCGTTGACTTGCCCACACCGATGTTGCCGGCGACCCCGATGAAGTGTTTGGTCATTGCGTTTCCCCCTGTTCCTCAAGGCTGACACCCGTGCGCAGCGAGAGAATGTTGAGCGCGCGCGCGGCATCCTGCAGCGCCGCCTGGATTTCTTCCGGCGCGCCTTCCGGCCCGATGGGCGGCTGTTGCGAAAGCGCCCCGCCGATGCGCCCCACAGCCTCGGCCAGCGCCAGAAAGTCGCCAAGCGCCTGCCAGTTCGCTTCGCTGCTTGGTTCGGGGGTAGGGGCCGAGATAAGTTTCCACGCAGGTCGTGGTGGGGCGGTCATCACAATGTCGGGCAATGTGGGCTGGCGCACGCCCGCCAGCGCCGCATGGACCCGGTTTTCGATGTCGTCCAGATCGCCGGTCTGGCGCACGAAATCGATCTCGTCCGTCTCGATGACCAAAAGCGGTGTGGCGGTGTAATTGGTGAAGAGCGACTCGTAGGCCTGCCGCAGCGCCGCGATGTAGGCGCGCTCCATCTGCCGCTCGTAGGTGCGGTCGCGCATCGCAATTCGCGCCATCAGCGTGTCCATCTCGGCGCGCAGATAGATGACCAGATCAGGCGTCGTCACCCGTTCGGAAAGCGTGTCGTAGAGGCGGTCGTACATTGCCAGCTCATCCTCGCCTGTGATGTTGAGGTGGGCGAAGAGTTGGTCTTTGGCGAAGAAGTAATCGGAGAGCAGCGCGCCGTGGCGCAGATATTCGGCGGCGGCCTGCTGCTGGCGATAACGGCTGAGCAGGAAGAACAGTTGCGTTTGGAAGGCGTACCGCGCGCGGTCGCCGTAGAAATCGGAGAGGAAGGGGTTCTCGTCGAAGGCTTCCAGGATCGTGCTGCCTTTGAATCGGGATTGCAACAGCCGCGCCAACGTCGTTTTTCCCACGCCGATAACGCCTTCGATGGCGATGTAAGGATGTTGTTCGGTCACATTCGCCCCCTGAGAATAGTCCAAAGTCAAAAGTCTGAAGTCGAAAGTCCAGGTTGGGAATTTGCGCCTAGAATACCCTTGTCGCCAGAAAAGTCAAGGGCGCTGTAGAAAAATTTGCAATCTGGTATTCAAAAGCAAAAAATATCAATCGTCCTCTCCCGCGTGCTCACCGCCGAGATAGCCGGTACTGAACGCCGCCTGCAAGTTGAACCCGCCCGTGTCGGCAGCGATGTCCAGCGTCTCCCCGACGATGTGCAACCCACGCACGAGGCGCGACTCGAAACTCACCGGATGCACTTCCTTGAGGGCTACTCCGCCCGCCGTGACCATCCCCGAAGCCAGCGGCAACGAACCGGTGATCTCCCAGCGAAAGTCCTTGAGCAGCGCCACGAGCTGCGCGCGTTCCTCGGCGCGGATCGTGTGGACGTGGCGGTCGGCGGCGACGCCGCTCAGCCCGGCGAGCGCGTCCGCCAGCGTCGCGGGAACCCACCCACGGAGCAGGTTTGCCAGTTGGCGGTGGGCGTGTTCCTCGAACTCGCGTTGCAGCCGGGCGTGAACGTCTTGTTCCGTCATCCCCGGCTTGAGATCGATGCTGAGCGTCACTTTTGCGCCGTCGCGCAGCGCATCCACCGCCGCCAGCGACGCTGTGAGGATCAGCGGGCCGGAGACGCCGAAGTGCGTGAACAGCAGCTCGCCGGTGGGCGGCATAGGGTAGGGGATGCGCAGCACTTTGGCTGGGCCGCCGCTTTTTTGCGTGATGAACGTACACGATACGTTGCGCAGGCTCACACCCTGCAGCGCCTTCGCCAGCGCGCGCTCGGCGACGGTCAAGGGGACGAGCGCCGGACGCAGCGGGACAATCGTATGCCCGGCCTCCTGCGCCATGCGATAGCCGTCGCCGGTGGAGCCGGTGGCCGGCCACGAAGCCCCGCCCGTTGCCAGGATGACGGCGTGCGCCGGGATGCGCGCGCCGTTCGCCACTTCCACGCCGATGACCGCGCCGTCATCGATGAGCAGCCGCCGAACTTCGGCGTGATAGCGAATCTCGACGCGGTGGGATGTGGCGTAGCGCAGTAGCGCATCCCGCACGTCGGCTGCCTGTCCGGAGGCCGGGAAGACGCGCCCCCCGCGTTCGTCTTGTGTCTCTACGCCATACCGCCCCAGCAACGCCAGCAATTCGTCGCGGAAGAAGCGGTGGTAGGCGTTGCGCAGAAATTGCCCATTGCGCCCGTAATGGCTGAGGAATTTGTCCAATGGCGCGGTGTTGGTGATGTTGCAGCGTTCCTGCCCGCTGACGAGGATCTTCTTCCCCGCCTCGCGCATCTTTTCCAGCAGGATCACGTCCGCGCCCATCTCGGCGGCGCGCCCGGCGGCGATCAAGCCTGCTGCCCCGGCTCCGATGACGATGACGCGGCGGGTCATTGGCTCTCCTGAGGCGCGGGTATCTCGACAGCGTCGCGGTTGGGCGTCTCGTCGGACCTGCGTAGTCCCAGGACGATCAGCCGCAAATCGTCCTCTGCTTCATTGGCGACGTTATGGTATTCGTCGCCGCGCACGAGCGCTGCATCGCCGGGGCGCAGGACGCGCGTAATGACCGGACTGCCATCGGTGGGGCGGTGGTAGAGCCGTCCCGCGCCGCCGATGACATAGTAGATGTGGAGCAGGCCGGGATGCGCCTTCTGCCCGGTCGCTGCGCCGGGTGGGAGGGTGAGGTCGTGCAGAAAGGCGAAGGTCGCGCCATCCAGCAGGTGTTCCGCCGTGCCGGGGAGTTCGCTGAAGAGCCAACGCACCACGGCCTCGCCGCTGCCCTGCCACGGCTCCGGCATCTCCGGCGCGGGTTCCGCCGGACTATAACGCACGCGCTTGCTATGCGCCGCGCGCTTGAAGGTGACGCCGAAGGCATGATCGTAAGGCGCGCGGTTGATGTTCGCCCACACCTCCCGGTGAAACGCTTCGGCGTCGACCGGTCCCGGCTCCCAGGGTGTCTCTGAGTCTTGCATAGGCTATCTCCCTCAACGGATTCAACGGATCAAACGGAAGTTCATCCATTGAGGATAGCCAACTTTGCGCGCTTGTCAATCTTATCAATCTATAAAAAAGAATACCCCACAGTTCAACTGTGGGGTATTTCTGACTTGCATATTTTCACACGCAAGGTGCTATTTGCTTTTCAACTGCTTCAAAAAATCTGGCACATTTACGACCTTGATCCCATACGTTTGTTCCATTTTCGCATTCCCGTTCTTGAGGTTGTAACTGTCCCATCAACGCGAGAACTTGGTCAAGAGTTAGATTTAATTCCACTTCTTGCGCAACGACTTTTATCATCGCACACCTCCACCTTCAGTATATCCGAGTCGCCCTATGCGTCAACCTTTTCCTTTGGAGAACTATACCCATACTCAGAGTCAACAGTATCGCTGCGCTGCCACATATCCCGGGGCCGCCGCCGGATGTGGGCGTCGGCGCGGCGGGTATTGCCGGAGACGTAGCCGTGGGTGTTGTGCCGGTTTCTACTTGCGGCGTGTCGGTTGCCGGCGCTGTCTCCGGGCGCTCGACGGCGTCCGCCTCTGTGCCCAACCGGAAGTGGTAGGCCGTCCCGTCCGGCGCGACGAAGTACGACTCTTCGGCCACGGCGAAGTAGGCGCTCAACTCCGGCTGCCTCGCAGTCAACGCCCAGTACGCCTCGGACATGAAGATGATCGTCTGCGGCGTCATCTTGTCGGGGATGTAGGCTGTGTCCGTGCAGACGTTGGCCTGGCACAGGAAGGCCTTGTCGCCCACGTAGCGGACGCTGCTCGCGCTGGCGAGTGAGCCATCAGGCGCGGGCAGCATGGCGCCGGCGGTGGGCGCGGCAGCGGCGGCCTCTAGCTCCTGGCGCATCACGGCGTCCTCCACGGCTTTTTCACCCGAAGGCGCCATCGGCGCGGCGTTGAAGTACTCTGCCGCTTCCTCGGTGACGCGGGCGCGCCCTTCGCTGCTCAGAATGATGTTGGGTTCCTCCACCAGGAACGAGGTGTAGGGCGTGATGATGCCGTAGCGCAGACTGAGGCTGACGACGGCGCCGATCCATTCATCCTTTTCCCCGTAAAGACGGATTTGTGTGAGCAGGTAGCCGATCTTGCGGGAAGCCCACAGCCTGGGGATGAAGTCCTTGTTGCCAGATGCGCTGAAGTTCCCGGCGTAGGTGTACGTCTCGCGGCGACCTTCGACCTCGCCGGTCAGCGTGATCGTCCGCGCGCCCGACCCGCTGTAGCGCCCGGCGACGATGAGCTGCGTCCCGGCAAACAGATCGGGCAGCGGGGTGGGGAACACGTCGTAGGTCTGCGCCCCGCCGAAATCCAGCGCGATGTTGGTTAGCACCGGGCTTTGGATGCGCCCGTAGAAGGCCGACACTTTTTCGTCGATGCGCTCCTGCGGCGCGACGTAGGCCGGGATGCCCCGGTGGTCGGCGGCGAGTTGATCGAGGAACAGCGTGTTCACGTCGTAGCCTACGCCGAAGGGAAAGATGCGCGCGGCGGCGGGCGTTTCTTGGGCGAGCGTGCTCAGCAGCGTGTCGTCGTCCACGATACCCTCGGTCGCCATCCCGTCGGTGAGAAAGACGACGACGGTGGGCCGCGTGCCATCGGCCTGCGCCAGCGCCTCGGAAAGTCCCAGGTAAATGTTCGTCCCGCCGAGCGCCTCCAACCGGTATACCCACGCGATCGCGTCCTCGACCTCCTGTGGCCCCTGCAACGTCGGCGCGTACACGCGCGCCCCGCTGCTGAACGCGACCACGTTGAACCGATCTTCGGGATTCAGCCGCTTGAGGATGTAGGCGAGCGCATCCTGCGCCTGCTCGAGCTTTTCGCCGTCCATCGAACCGGACGTATCCAGCACGAGCAGGATGTCTCTGGGCAGCACGCGGCGCGTCTCGGTTTCCAGGGCCGGCGTCAACATCAACAGAAAGAAGCCATCCTCGCTCCCGGTCTGGCAGGTAAGCAGGTTTGCGCCGATGTCGTCCGTTGTCGCGCTGGCGTACAGCTCGAAATCCCGGTCGGGCAGGACGTGGTTGGCCTCGTAACTGATGCTGGCCCGGTACGCGCCTTCGCGGGTGATGATCACCTCGTTCTGGTGACTGGGGGAGTAGACGGCTCGCAGCGGCGTCTGCGATGTCAGGCTCACGGAGATGCTCACCTGTTCCAGCGGCAGCGCGGAGAAGCGTTCGGTGTTCAGGGGATAGCGGTAGTGCAGCAGTCCCTCCTCAAGTGGTAAAATCTGCGTGTATTCCAACTGGATGCGGCGCTCTTCACCCGCCGGAATGGGGAAGATGCGCGCACGCACCGCGTCACGCCCGACGTATTCCAACAGGGCGGGATCACGCTGCCGGCGCACGTAGCCCTCGTAGATTTCGCGCGCCTTATCCGCCGGGAGGATTTCGCCCTCGACGGGCTGCCCATCCACCCACATCACGAAGTTCTGCACCACCGCGCCGGGCGGCAGCGGGAAGACGTAAGTGCCCTCCGCGGCCATTCTGCCGTCGTTGCGGAAGACCTGATCCACTTTCGTCGTCGCCACCTGATCCTCGATCGTCACCGTCACACGATGATAGCGGATCGTCAGCCACGGCGTCCAATCAGGTGGCGGTGGCACAATGGGCGGATCGATGATGATAATCCCATCGGCCAACACCGGCCCTGCGTGCAACAGCATCACCATCAATAAAACGAGCGCCATCAGTTGTCTTCGCATCGCTTCCTCCTTATTTACAGTGGAGTACGGAGTATGGAGTAAGGAGTAAGGGGTAAGGAGTAAGGGGCAGATGTGTCCTTCATACTCCATACTCCATACTCCATACTCCATACTCCTTTCTTTACGACGTTGCTCACAGGATGAAGGTTCCATGCCGGTTGTGCCTTGTGTTAGCCAGAGTATAATACGGGTGTGACAGAGAACGGCGGCGCGCGCGCGAGTTGGTGGCAATGGGGATGCCTGGCCTTGTTGATCGGTGGCATCCTCCTGGTCGTCTTGACCGGGATGTGGTTGTTTTCCAAGCCTACGGCGCAACCAACTGGCCCGCGCCCCACGGCTATTGTATGGACGGCTTCACCCACACCCTCACCGACGCCTACACCCACGCCAACGCCGACGCCGCAGCCCACACTGCCTCTCTCGCCGACCGAGATCGGGGTGGGGGTGCGCGTGCAGGTCAGCGGAACGGGCGCGGCAGGCCTGAACATCCGCGCCAGCGCCAGCACTACCGCCGAGCGGCTGAGTATCGCCGCTGAGGGCGAAGTCTTCATCGTCGCTGCCGGCCCGACGCAGGCCAACGATCTGACCTGGTGGTTCCTACGCGACGAAGCCAACCCGCAACGTGAAGGCTGGGCCGCCGCTAACTATCTGATCGTCGCGCCGTAGAAATTCTTACCACGAATCTTCACGAATTTACACTAATAGTTTTTATCCGTGAAGATTGGTGCAGATTCGTGGTTTATGTTCACGGGAGTAGCTATGGATCAAGAAATTGGCCTTCGTGCGGCAAAACTTCGGGAAGAGATCAACTATCACAACTTCCGTTACCACACGCTTGATAGCCCCGTCATCAGTGACGCGCAGTTCGATGCGTTGGTGGATGAACTTCGCGCGCTCGAGGCTGCGCACCCGGAATTAATCACACCGGATTCACCCACGCAACGGGTCGGCGGCGCGCCGGCCGAGGGGTTTGCGAAAGTCGAACATCCCGCGCCGATCCTCAGCCTGGATAAGGCGTCCAGCCGCGCGGAACTCCTCGCCTGGCACACCCGCATCAGCAAGTTGCTGCCCGAAGACACGCCCCCGCTGGCCTACACCGTCGAGCCGAAATTCGACGGGCTGACGGTGGTGTTGCACTACCGCCAGGGACAGCTCGTGCTCGGCGCGACGCGCGGCGACGGGCTGGCCGGTGAGGACATCACCGCGAACTTGCGCACGGTCAAGACGCTGCCGCTGCGTATCCCTGCCGATCCCGACGGCCCGCAGCCCCCGTCGTATCTCGTGGTGCGCGGCGAAGTGTTGATCCTGCTCAAGGATTTCGACGCGCTCAACGCACGGCTGATCGAAGCCGGCGAGTCGCCGTTTGCCAACCCGCGCAACGCCTCCGCCGGGTCGCTGCGCCAGCTCGATCCGGCGATCACCGCGCAGCGCCCATTGCATCTCTACGCCTACAGCATCGTCACGGCGGATGGCCCCGTTCCCGACACGCAGCAGGAGACATTGGCCTACCTGCACGCCCTGGGCTTTGCCCAACCGGACGAAATCGCGTTTTTTCAAGACCTGGATGCCGTCGCCGATTACTGCGAGCAGATGATCGCGCGGCGCAATACGCTGCCCTTTGAAGCCGACGGCCTGGTGGTCAAGATCGACGACCTAGCGACGCAAGCGGCGCTTGGGGTCGTGGGCGGGCGTCCGCGTGGGGCGGTGGCCTACAAGTTCCCGGCGCAGGAGGCGACGACGACGCTTCGGGATGTCGAGTTCTCGGTTGGGCGAACCGGGGTAATCACCCCCACGGCGGTGTTGGAACCTGTTCCTATCGCCGGGGTGACGGTGGGGCGCGCCTCGTTGCACAACTTCGACTTCATCGCCGAGCGCGACATCCGCATCGGTGACCGTGTGTTGGTGAAACGCGCGGGGGACGTGATCCCCTATGTGGCCGGGCCGATTGTGGACGCGCGCGATGGCAGCCAGCATCCCATCGCACCACCGTCCATCTGCCCCGCGTGCGGAGATCCCATTGTCCATCCCGAAGGCGAGATCGCCTACTACTGCGTCAACGCTGCGTGCCCGGCCCAACTGGTGCAGAAGCTCACCTACTTCACGCATGTGCTCGATATGGAGGGCCTGGGCGAACGGACTGCTGTGCAGTTGGTGGAGCAGCGTTCGATCCAAGACCCCGCCGATCTGTACTTCGTCACCAAGGAGAGCTTACTCACGTTGGAAGGCTTCGCCGACAAGAAGGCCGACAATCTGCTCAACGCCATCGCGCGGGCCAAAGACCGGCCCTTCGACCGGGTGCTGGCGGCGCTCGGCATCCGGGGAGTCGGCGTCACCGTAGCCCAGGTGCTGGCGGACGCGTTCCCCACACTGGATGCGCTGGCAGCCGCGCCCGCCGAGGTCATTGCCTCCGTGGAAGGGATCGGACCAATCACGGCGCAGAACATCCTCACATGGTTTGCCCACGTCCACAACCGCGCGCTGATCGAGAAGCTGCGCCAGGCCGGGCTGAAATTGGCGGCGGAAGGCAAGCCCGTCGTGGCGGGCGAACAACCGCTCGCGGACCTCACCTTTGTCATCACGGGCACACTCTCGCGCCCGCGCGATGACGTCAAAGCGTGGATCGAATCGCTCGGCGGCAAGGTTGCCGGCTCGGTGAGCCAGAAGACGAGCTATCTCGTCGTCGGCGCGGATCCCGGCGGCAGCAAGTACAATCGCGCGCAAGAGCTTAATACGCCATTGCTCACGGAAGAACAGCTCTACACGCTGACAGGCACGTATCCATAACGTGATGGGAGAGGCGTCCGAGTATTTTTGCACTTGCGCCCTTTCCCCGTTGCGAGTATCATTACTATAGAGAGTGCCAAACGTGAAATGAGCAACTAGTAATCTGTAACTGCTTTTAGGAGGAACTATGGGACTTTTAGGAAAGGGACAGATGAGTTCGCCGCTTCAGGGGCATGAGGTCTACGTCGCCAATGATTTGCTGTGGATCACCGGCGAAATGGAAACGATGGGCAATCCCCATAACTATATCAATCAAGATGGGTTGGACTTTATTCGCATCAGCAGTCCGCACATTGCGCCGTGGTCTTTCTCGGGCCTGCCTTCGAGCCGCGTCCCGTCGATTGTCCTGGCCCGCGAACGCACACAATTCCTGATGTTCGTCCACGAGGCGTCTCTGGGGGAATTCCGCCCTGCGCCGCGAACTGAAACGCTGGTCTTGCACCTGCCGCTGGCGATCATCCGCGGCAATGCGCCGTTTCTGAGCGAGGCAAAACTCCACAACTTTCTGGATTTCTGGAAGGGTGTTTTCCTTCCCATCACTGATGCGGAGATCTATTACCTCGCCGATAGCTCGAGTCCATTGCCCGCACAATCGCCGTTGATCTACGTCAATCGTCATACTGTGCTCAGCTATATCGCGGGCTGACCAGAGCCTTGACGATGCGCGTACCTGACGGGAGAGAGTGCCCCTATTACGACGGTGGCTATTATCGCCGGGCGGCGGCGAAAGAACGCTGTCATCTGTTGGATGGCAAGCCTGACGCCAGGCATTGGGCGTCGGCGTTGTGCCGGCATTGTCGCGCCCCCGATATCTACCGCGCCAATGGCTGTGCCACTATGATCTTGCGCGCCCGCGTCGGCGGGGTTGGGTGGCGTTTTTGGGAAATCCGTCGCATGCACATCTGGGCCACTTGCACGCGCAGCGGCGCCGTCGTCGAGGATCCTTTTCGTGGCTGTGGATTGTGCCACTCTCCCCTTACCTTCGTGGTCGGCCCAGAACCGGAGGGATCACCCTGAGCAGCCGTTGGCTGCGACGCGGCATCAGAACCTCCGCACAGCGGCGCGGTATTTTCTGACCACGTGACCATCCGACTGAGGACTAACGACTATCAAGCTACTCAGGGAGTCTTCGTATAAGATTCCGCACAAAATGCTTGCGCCGGATTACGATCCGGCGCTGCGGGGACGGCGGATTGTGATCCGCCTTAAGCGTTGAAGTAGAACTATTTTTGAAGGAGTGTTTATTATGGACTATGATCCTATCCGTATCGGTGTCATTGGTGGTTCGGGCCTGTACCAAATGGAGGGCTTGGAGGACGTTCGCGAGATTCGCGTCACCACCCCATTTGGCGATCCCAGCGACGCGCTCATCGCCGGGCGTATCGAAGGCGTGCCGGTGGTCTTTCTGCCGCGCCACGGACGCGGACACATCCATACGCCCACTGAGGTGCCGTATCGCGCCAACATCCACGCGCTCAAGCAACTGGGCGTCGAGAAGGTCATCAGCATCTCCGCGTGCGGCTCGCTGCGCGAACACCTGCACCCCGGTGACATTGTGGTGCCGGATCAGTTGTTCGATTTCACCAAGCGCCGCACCAATTCGTTCTTCGGCGAGGGATTGGTCGCCCATATCTCGGTGGCGGAGCCGTTCTGTCCGGCGCTTTCTGCATTGTTGTTCGATGCCGTTGTCGCCGCCGGGGGGACGGTACATCGCGGCGGGACCTTCATTACCATCGAAGGCCCGCGCTTCAGCACCAAGGGCGAGAGCCTCGTTTACCGCCAGTGGGGGATGGACGTTATCGGCATGACAGCGTCCCCTGAAGCGTTTCTGGCCCGCGAAGCCGGCATGTGCTACGCCACGATGGCGCACATCACGGATTATGATGTCTGGCACGAGAGCAAGGAGCCGGTCACTGTGGAGATGGTGATCCAGGTGCTGCATCACAACGTCGGGCTGGCGCAGCAGGCGCTCCGGCTGTTGGTCTCGCGCCTGAGCGAGATGCCGGCCGACTGTGCGTGCGCGCGCGCGCTGGAGACGGCATTGATCACCGCGCGCGAGTGCATCCCGGCGGCGGCCCTGGACAAGCGGCGTCTGTTGGTGGAGGCGTACCTGGGCTAGAATGAGCACCCAACCCATTCGTGGGCATTGGCGACCGTCTATCATCATCAGCCCTGCTGGTCTGCTGGTCGCCCTCCCCGTTTGTTTTGTCTGTCTCGGCGCAGCGACGCTTTATCTCGCTGCGCCGCTGCCATCGCTCACACTGCCGCGTTTGACCGCGCTGGTGTTGGGCTGGATGGCGATCTGGGGAGCGACCTACGCGCTGTTGCGCCATAAACTTCCGGGCGCCGATCCCTTCGTTCTCCCGATCGTCAGCTTGCTCACCGGATGGGGACTGCTTCTACTGGCGCGGATGGCCCCTTCCTTCTTACCCCGGCAGATCCTCTGGCTCGGCATCAGTTGTGGCGCGCTGTGCGTCGCGGCGTTGACCCCGATTCTACCCCGTCTGTTGCGACGTTATCGCTATACACTCCTGGTGGCGGGACTATTGCTGCTCGTGGCGACGTTTTTCTTCGGCGTGAATCCCTCGGGGTATGGCCAGGAATTATGGTTGGGGGCGTTCGGCATGTACTTCCAACCCTCAGAGCTGCTCAAGTTGCTGCTGGTCATCTACCTGGCCTCTTACCTTTCGGATCGGCGCGACCTTCTGCAACGGCAGGATGGCGGCAAGGCGTTGTGGATGGCGATTCTCGGCCCGATGGTGACGATGGTGGGACTGGCATTGCTGTTGTTGGGATGGCAACAAGACCTGGGCGCCGCGCTGCTCTTTTACCTCACGTTCGTCGCCATGCTTTACCTGGCCTGGGGCAAAGGATGGCATGTGGTGGTTGCCCTACTGCTGTTCGTCCCGATCGCCCTGGCGGGATATTGGCTATCGAGCCGGGTCGCCCTGCGCGTGAGCATCTGGCTCGACCCGTGGGCGCCGGAACAAGCCGACCGCGCTTTCCAGATTTTGCAGTCGCTCTACGCCTTCGCGGCTGGCGGTGTGGCGGGACAGGGGCTGGGACAGGGTTTGCCCACACTCATCCCCGCCGTCCACACCGATTTCGTCTATGCGGCCCTGGTGGAGGAATTTGGGCTGGTTGGTGGGCTGGCTGTGCTGCTGTTGTTTGGCCTGCTGGTCTACCGGGGCATTCTGCTGGCGCAACGCGCGTCCGCTTCCGGCAGCGGTTCGCCCTTCGAGTCGCTGCTGGCGGGGGGAATCGCCGCGTTGTTCGCCATTCAGACTTGGGTCATCATGGGCGGCAACGCCAAACTCATCCCGATTACCGGCGTCACCTTGCCCTTTCTGAGCTATGGCGGTTCGTCGCTGCTCACAGTCTTCATCGCCACGGGCTTGTTGTTGAACATCTCTGCTCCCCACCCAGAGCCGATCACCCTTACCCTTGTCCCGGCGAGTATGCCACTGCGGCAGACGGCGGGGCGTTTGGGAAAGGCGTTGCTGTTCCTGTTGGCGAGCATTGCTCTGATCACCGGGGTATGGACGGTGTTGCGCGCCGACGAATTACGGGATTACTTCACCAATCCACGTCGTATCCTGGCCGAGTCCCGCATCCAGCGTGGGCGCATCGTCGACCGCAATGGCGTGACCCTGGCCGGCATTACCGTCGACGACAGAGGTTACGTCACCCGCACCTACAATGTCCCAGAAGCTGCGCCGGTGATCGGTTACAACACGTTGCAGTACGGCGTCAGTGGGATCGAAGCCACGTGTGATTCCCGGCTGCGGGGCAATATCGGTCGTACCCCCTGGCAGGATTTTCGCATGGAATTGTTACATCAGCCGCCGGTGGGGCGGGATGTGCGCCTGACACTCGACGCGCGCTTGCAGCAGACGGCGCAGAACCTTCTGGCGGGCTATGAAGGCGCGGCGGTGCTGGTCGATACGCGCACCGGCGAAATTTTGGCATTGGCTTCTACACCCACCTACAATCCCGCTACCGTCGAAGCTGACTGGGCCGACCTGTTTGCCGCCCCTGATGCCCCCTTGCTCAACCGCGCCACACAAAGCCTGGCGCAGCCGGGCGCGGTTTTGCAGACGGTGGTTCTGGCGGCGGCGCTGCGAGCGGGTGAACTCCCCGAACCTTCGCTGCCCCTGAGCGCGTTTGTAGACGTCAACGGCGAGCGGCTCACCTGCGCCCAGACGCCGTTGGCCAGTACCTGGCAAGCGGCCCTGAACGCTGGCTGTCCGGCGCCTTTCGCCGCGTTGGGGAGCCATCTGGGGACTGCCCAATTGGCGGAAAGCTTTGCCTCGTGGGGGCTGACCGATGCGCCATCCCTGGAAATTCCCACCGTCGCCGCACCCTGGGAAGCCACCTCCGCCGATCCTATTCGCGAGGCCATCGGGCAGGGCGATCTGTTGGTGACGCCGCTGCACATGGTGAGTGTGGCTGCCATTGTCGGCAATGGCGGTGTGCGCACGCCGTTGCGCCTGCTCAGCGCGCCGTTATCCGGCTGCGTATCCCCAACTGCATCGACAAATAAGGTCACGACACCTGCCGTCGCTGCCCGTATTCTCGATCTGTGGCCACGCTATGGCAATGCTGTGGGCCATCTCGGCGAGGCGCTGGCCGGTCCCAATCGAACGCAAACGTGGTTCATCGGGCTGAACTCAGCCCAGGTATCCCGTTACGCCGTGGCTGTTTTGATCGAAAACGCGTCTGATCGTCAGATACCGGTTCGAATTGGGCAGCAACTGCTCAATCAGGCCGTCAATCCCTAGACGGGTGGAGCGCGAAACCAACGCACCTCATACCTGAAGTCTGAACATAGTCAGTTTCTAACCCCATACCCCAATTTTGGTTTGACAAACTACGATTCTTACATATCATTAGATATGGTGGAGTACGCCGATTTGTCGGCAGATCTGCGCCGTCACGTTACCTGGCGGGCTGACGTACTTGTCGGGGAAGCGTTCCCATCATGAGGCCCTATTTTATTTGCACCACAAGGAGCACACAATGAACGATATGATCTTGTTAGTCGAAGACGATGAGGCCCTGGCGCAGTTGGTTCAACTGCTCTTGGAACGTGCCGGATACACGGTCAAGGCAGCCAGCAACGGCGAAACCGGTTTGGCTCTGGCGCAGCAAACCCATCCCGATCTGGTCTTGCTCGACATCCTGATGCCAGATATGGACGGGTGGCACGTCTACGAAGCCTTGCGGCGCATCACCGACGTGCCGGTGCTCTTCCTGACCGCCCTGGGGGATGAACACAACATTGCTTATGGTTTGGGCCTGGGCGCGGACGATTACATCGTCAAGCCTTTCGGTTACAAGGAACTGGTGACCCGGGTCAAGGCGGCCTTGTCACGCGCGCGCCGTGCGCGCGGTGAGCAAACCATCTTCCAGACCGGCAATCTCTGGGTCAACCTCGATACGCACGAGGTCAAGGTGGATAACCGGCTGGTCAGCTTGACGCCCACCGAGTTCCAGTTGCTCTCTGCTCTGATCCAGGATTCCGGGCGGACGGTGAACCACGATACGCTCCTCCGCCGTGTGTGGGGGGCGGAGTATTCCAACCGGCGCGACTACCTCAAACTCTATATCTGGTACCTGCGCCAAAAGGTCGAAGCCGATCCGCGCGATCCCAAACGCATCGTCAGCGAGCGTGGTCAGGGTTACCGGTTGGTCATCGAAGCGCCAGAAGCACAGAGGTAAAGCGTGCTGTTTGGCGGTTTCTTCCAGCAGCGAGCCTGGAGATTCGATCTCACTTCAGCGCTCATTGGGGCTGCCGTAGCCCTTATCCTCGCGCGCTTTATCTACCAGCGCCGCGAGCAGATCAAGGAATTTGCGCTCAAGTTGTGGTCGCCGGTGGTGAACCTGCGCACCCGCGCGCAGGCCAGCCAGGAAGACCGCTACATCACCGCGTTGAAAAACGAACTGAAGGCCCTGCTGCTGTTCCAACCGGCGGATCCCCGGAAGATTTTTCGACCACCGACCTTTGCTGCGCCGCCACCTCTACCGGCAAAAACGGATACGATCGACGATCTCTTTGCCGAGCCTTTAGAAGTGAGCTATGCGAACCTCACCGCAGGGCATCCTCGGCTCGTCATCACCGGACCACGGGCTGCGGGACGCACGATGGCCCTGGCAATGCAGGTCTGGCAGACGGCGGACAGCACAACCCCGTCCCCGGCGTCGCGCAGCGGGAAGAAGCGCCCCTATGAACGTTTTCCTTTGTGGATCGACCTCGCGCAGTACAAGCATCTCCCCGAAGCGCAGTCTGAGCCACCCGCAGAGAGATTGGTTCAACTTGCCGCCTTGTTTATGCAGGGACTGGTTCCCCGTTGGATACTCACCCATCTGCGCAATGAACCCTCGCTCATTCTCGTCGACAACTGGGAAAGCTTGCCTATCGACGCGCGGCGTGTCGTCGCGCGCTGGTTTGCCGAAGTTGCGCAGGGCTTTCCCAAAAGCTGTTGGCTGGTCGCCAGCGGCGAGGAGGGCTACGGCCCTTTGATCGAAGCCGGATTTGTGTCGCTGGAATTGATGCCTCCTTCCGGCAAAGATATGCTGGTCGCGCTTTACCGTGGCTGGGCAGAACTGCTCGGCGCTGCGCCCGTCGAACCGGCGGAAGATACCTTCGCTGTGCTGAAGTGGGCTGAAGACGCGGGGGCTTCGTTGCTCGAACTCCATACCCGCGTGCTGGTCTATTTGCGCACGCGGCAGCTTCCCACGCGCCCGGTCGATGTCCTCGATCGCTTTCTCGATCACTGTATCCCGACGCCCAACCTGGGGGAGGGACAGGCTGACGTCGTCGAACATGCCCGCGCGCTCACACTCAGCGCCCTCAGTTACCTGGCGAAAACGCATCGTTTGGAAGGGCGCGCTTTTACACAGCCGGAGATCTACGAGCAGATCGGGAATTTGCTGCCCCCTGAAGAAGTGCGCCCACCCAAACTTGAGGGCGCTATTCGCCGCATGCTCTTCGACACGCAGTTGCTCAAGCGCGATGGCAAGTTCTGGGTACCGGCGCACTACATCTGGGATGACTTCCTCACGGCCTGGGCGCTCGTGGAGGATGAATTCGGCGCGGATATCGTCAAGGCGCACCTGGGCGATCCGACGTGGACGCTGTTGATGGAATTCTACGCCGCCCTGGAAGACGTCACACCGCTGGTGCGGACGCTGGTCCAAACGGCGACGGTGCATGGCGATATGGCAAGCCTTCTGCGCGCAGCGCGTTGGGGCGCCATCGCGCCGGACGAAGCCCCGTGGCGGAAATCCTTGATGAAGGTGCTGGCGCAAACGTTTACCGACCCTGACCTCGACCGGCAGATGCGGCTGCGGGTGGGGCAAGCCCTGACGGCTGCAGCCGGGGAAGGCGCGCGCGCGTTCTTCATCCAAACCTTGCGCCAGCCTTCTGTTGCCATCCGCAGTGCGGCGCTCCGCGGATTGGGATGGTCGGGATCGCCGCGGGAGATGCCGCTCTTCGTCGGAGCGTTGCAAGACCCTGA
The DNA here is from genome assembly GCA_034432995.1 of Anaerolineae bacterium. Classification (GTDB taxonomy): domain Bacteria; phylum Chloroflexota; class Anaerolineae; order B4-G1; family SLSP01; genus DSWT01. Next base: position 26,765 of record DAOUAY010000214.1, read on the forward strand.
TCTCGAGGTGCAGCAGGCCGCGGTCGAAGCGTTGGGGGATATGGGGACTTCTGGCGCGGTGCGCTTGCTGCGGGACACGATGTTGGAGGCTGACGATCACCTGTTGCCCAGTTTTGCCGAGGCGCTTTCCAAAACGCCCGAAGGCCTGGAAGTTCTCAAGGAATCCGTGGATCACGAATCGCTCTTGATCCGCCGCACGGTGACGCAGGGATTAAGTCGTGTCGACCAACCCTGGGCCACTGTCATCCTGGAGAAGTTGGCCCGCGAGGATTCCGAGTGGCTGGTGCGTTCGGCGGCGCAGATCGCGCTCAACACAATGAAAGAGAAAGCCGAGGACAAAACCGTCGTCTTGCCGCCGCCGCAAATCGATCAACTGGAGTGGCTTATCGCGTGGGCGGCCAGCCAGGGATCAGGACTCGGGGTGGGGAAGGCTGCCGGTGCGATGTTGGAGCGAGCCATTACTCAGGGTGATCCGAAGGCGCAAATTCTGGGGATTCTCACCCTGACGCACGTGGGCCGTGAGGCGCACCTCAAGTTGCTCGAACCCCTGTTGGATAGCCCCGATTCGGATGTCCAATACGTCGCCGAGTACGCGATGCGCCTGTTCGAGCGGCGCTATGACATCTACCAACAGTAGTTGCAGCACAGCGCATCACCCTGCTTGCAAAAACAACCATCCGCCGGCTACCCGCCGGCGGATGTCTTTGTCTGAGGGTCAATCCTCTGAAGATGCTACTGGGGGCGTCCACTCCGGCTCGTAGCCGTCGCCCCGCAGCAATTCCCACGTCAACACGCGATAGGCCAACGCCCCTGTCGAGCGCGGCGCATAGAAAACACCCGGTTCGCCAAAACTGGGGGCTTCACTCAGGCGCACGCTGCGTGGAATGATGACGTTGAACACCCGGTCGGTGAAGTGCTTGCGGATTTCTTCGGCGACCTGCCGCGAGAGGGTGGTGCGGCTGTCGTACATCGTCATGACGACGCCGCGCACCATCAGCGCCGGATTGAGGCCGCGCTGCACCAGGGTGATGGTGCGTACCAACTGCGCCAACCCTTCCAACGCCAGGTATTCGCACTGCACCGGCACGATGACTGCCTGGGCGGCGCTTAAAGCGTTGACGGTGAGGACACCCAGGCTTGGCGGTGAATCGATGAGCAGGTAATCGTAGCCGGTAATGGAGCCGAGCACGTTTTTGAGGTGTTCCACCCGCTCACGTGGATCTGCTGCGCGGTTCAACTCGACGGTGGCGCCTGCCAGGGCAGGGGCGCTGGGCAAGATATCCAACCCCGGCCAGCGGGTCCCGCGGATGACTTCGCCCGCGTTTTGCCCGCCGGTCAGTACATCGTAGATGGACGAAGAGAGCGTGCGCGAGTCCAACCCCAGGCACGTCGTGGCGTTGCTTTGTGGGTCGATGTCGACGACCAGGACGCGGTAGCCCCAATCGGCCATCGCCGCAGCGATGTTCACCACGGTGGTGGTCTTGCCGACGCCGCCTTTCTGGTTGGTGAAGGTGTAAACTCGCGTCATTTCAGTCGTCTTTCGTTTTGGTCAGCAGATTGAGCAGATTCAGCAGATTATGACCTGTAATCGGGCGAAAATCTGCTTGAGTTCCTGTCACAGTTCGAGTAGGCACGTGGCGACTTCGTCCGGTTGTGGCGTCGATGCCAGGCCCACGCGCGTGACCGAGCGCGCCGCCAGACACGCCGCGAAGGCGGTCGCGGCCAGGGGTTGCGCGCCTGAAGCCATCGCGACAAAGAACGCCGTGGCGAAAATGTCACCGGCCCCGGTGGGATCGACCTGCGTCACCGGCACAGCGGGGAACGTCGCCGGCTGCCCGTCGAGGAAGAGCGTTCCGCCGTCCCACCCGCAGGTCACCACCAGCACGCGCGTCTGCTGTGCGAAGTGCGCGGCAAGCTCCCAGTTGCCGCCGATGTCTTCGATGCTGAGCACAACGGCGGAAGCCAGCGGTAGCAGATGTCCGGCTTCGACCCAGGGGGTGGGGAAAACGTGCCCGTGCGCGTCGCTGCTGCGCATCCAGCCTTGCGGAGTGAGGCCCAGGAAGGTTTTGCCGCTATAATGGTCGGCCAGTGCAGGATCGCACTCGCGCATGATGGGGCCGAGATGCACGATCGGCGTTTCGAGCCAGGGATGCGGAATCACGTCCGGCGTCAACGGCGCGGCAGGGGTGTAGACGTACTGCTCGCGGTGTCCGTTGACGTAGACGTTCTCGAATGTCGTGGTGGAGGGGGATGGGCAGCGCACCAGGGCAGCGAGTGTGTCCAGTGGCGCGAGATCGGCGTCCACACCGGCGCTCGTCACGATGCCGACCGCGCGTCCCAGCGCTGCCGCCGTCAGTGACGCATACGAAACCGTTCCGCCCAACACGCGCCTCCCATCGGACAGGATGTCGTGGGTGACGTGACCGATGACCAGGTAGTCGATGGGCGCGCAGATCGGATCGATCACGGCTCTTTGATGGTGGGGATGATCGTGATGGCGCGCTCAAGCCCTTTGCCGGAGCTTTCAGTTTTCACGCGCTTATCTTTGCGCAGGATCATGTGGATGACGCGCCGCTCGTGGGCCGGCATGGGTTTCATCCGCACGTTGCGCCCAGATTTGACGGCTTGATCGGCCATCTTGCGCGCCAGGGATTCCAGACTGCGCTGGCGGCGTTTGCGATAGCCGTCGGCGTCGAGCACGACGTTGTAATCGCCTTCTGTCAGACGGTGAAGCAAGGTGCGGAATAAGTACTGGACCGAGTCCAGGGTTTGCGCGTGCGGTCCCACCATAATGTCGGCATCCTTGCCGCGCAGCGATATCCACAGCGCCGGGCGGTCTTCTTGTTCCCAACTCACGGCGTATTGGATGCTGAATCCGGCGAACAGGTTTTTGGCTACTTCGAGGGCCGTCTTTTCCACCAGCGCGCGGTCGAGGGCGCCGGATGGCCGCTCAGTGCGCGGCTTTTCTTGAAGCTCTACCGGCGTCAGTTTGGGGGTAGGCGCAGGTTTTACGGGCGCAACCGGCTGCGGCGCTGCAACGGTTTCGACCGCCGACACAGCCTGGGCTGCCTTTTCTGGCCCTGGCCGAGGAGTGGGGGACACCGGTGCGGGTGTCGGCTCAGCCGCCGCCGGTTTAGGTTCAGCCTTTACCGGTGCAGGCTTTGGTTCAGGCGGCGTTGCCGGTTGGGGCACTGGGATCGCCGGCCTGGATTCAGGGCGTGCAACAGGTGGCGTCGCTACCTGGGCACGACGTGCGACCCGCACACGGGCCTCGCGCGCGCCGATACCGAGAAACCCGCGGCTGCCTTCGTCTAAAATCTCGATATCAACTTCATTGCGGGTGGCGACCAGGCGGGTCAATCCCAGGATGATCGCTTCATCCACGGAAGATGCGGTGACAACGACAACTGCTGTCGCTTCTTCAGACACCGATTCCTCTGTCGACATACACAACCTCCTTGGCGCTACGATTTGGCGCTAGCGCGCGGCTGCTTCTGCGGGGCAGGTTTTTTGTCCGTCGCTTCAGGTGTGGGATACGTGTAGTGTTGGCGGAACAGGTAGTATTGCAGGATGCCGATCAGGTTCGTGATCAGGAAATAGATTGCCAGCCCCGAAGCATACTGCAGCGAAAAGAACCCCATCATCAGGGGCATCATGATCATCATCTGTTTGTTCATCGCCTTTGCCTGCGCATCCAATGCCGGAGGCGTGATCAACTTTTGATAGAACCAAGATGTGGCGACGACGAGGATCGGCATAATCAAGAGGGGATCGGGCAAGGCCAGGTCCAGCCAAAGGAATTGGCTCTTCAACGGGATCAGCGAACTGAAACTCGGGATCCAGCGGTAAATATCGCGCGGCAGTTCCAACAGTTGCAGGGGCGTGCTGGCCAGGGCGCGGGTAATGGCCTGATACAGGCCGATCATCAGGGGCAATTGCACCAGCGAGGGCAGACAGCCACCGAGCGGGTTGAGGCCCAGTTTGCGCTGTTCTTCCATCAGCTTTTGGGGATCGTCTTTGTACTTCTTTTGGATCTCCATGATCTTGGGGCGTAGCTCTTGTTGCTTACGTGCGGCTTGTTGCTGTTTCAACATCAAAGGGGTGACCAGGAGGCGTAGCACCAGTGTCACCAACGTCACGGCAATAATCGTCTCGTTCCCCAGATATTTGTACAGGAGCAGCAGTAGATTGAGAATTGGTCTAACTATCAATACATCCCACATCGTTCGTTCCCCCTATTTCCCTGACTCGGTGGCAGGATAGGTCCGCACGTTTTTGCCGGTAGCCAATTCGAGCGCCTGGATGCGCACGTCGATCAGAATCGGCATCGCGTACAGGTTTGTTTCATCTGCGGCAAGGTCGCCTGGCAGACGACCCGGCTTGTCCGGCGCCTCGCCCCACCAGCTCATCACGGCGCCGGTTTTGGTATCGAGCGCGTGGATCATGCCTTTTTTATATCCGGCTACGTAGAGCAGACTGCCGTCCGTATTCAAAACCGGGCGGCTGCGGATCACATCGTCAATCTGCGTGGGGGCGCTCCACAGCAATTCGTGCGTCGCCGTATCCAGCGCGTAGACGTGCCCCCCAACGTCCGTGAAGTACAGGCGCGTTCCATCGGCGATGGGGGTGGCCCACAGCCAATCGTTCGCCGCGAACGTCCAGACAACTTGGTGTGTCGCCACATCGACTTGATAAAGCGTGCTGCTGAAGTCTCCCACCCACAGCGCGCCATCGATGTACACCGGCGTCGCAGCGATAGCGCCGCCCATCGGGATTTGCCAGCGCTCTGCGCCCGTGGCCATGTTGACTGCATAAAGACGGTGATCGAGGGAGGCGATGTAGACGGTATCTTCAACGACAACAGGGGTGGCCCATACTCGGTCGTTCGTCGGGTATTTCCACGCCAAGGTGCCATCGGCGAGGTTGAGGGCGTAGACGAAGCCATCACCGTTGCCGATGATGAATTTCCCGTCCGCTACAACGCCACTCCCGATGTATTGACCGGAGGCCTCCGCGAACATCCACAGCAAATCGGGCCGCTCGGCGGTGGATTCGCCCAGGCTGAGCGCGTACACCGTCTTGTCCTTATACCCGGCAATCAGCAAAAGTCCGTGTGCGCCGTAATCCTCCGCCAGCACCGGCGTCGAATAGAAAGGCCGCACGTTCTTATCCGTTTCTTCGGGATAGCTCCACAGCCACTTGCCGGTTTCGGCATTGAAGGCCTGAACCCGTTCCAGATTGGCAGCGTAGATTACGCCATCGTTCACAATCAGGCCGGGCCAGCTTTCATGGCGCAGATTGCCACCCGCGCAGCCGCTCAGCACTGCCATCAGCAGAGCCAGCGCCACCACGGCGCCGATCGCCCGTCCGCGCATTCCAGCGTGGGGGGCGTGTCCTCGTTGATAGAGGCGGTCAGTCATCATCCGCCACAAGTTCATATTTCCTCCTGATAGAGCGTGGGAACTTTTCCGCTGTGGATTTCCGTACCACGCTCCGCAACATTTCTTAAGGAACAGGATCATATCCGCCTGGATTGAAAGGATGGCAGCGTGCGAGACGTTTGATGCCCAGCCATCCACCGTGTAGAAAGCCATACCGTTGGATGGCCTCGTAGGTGTATTCCGAACACGTCGGGGTGAAACGACAGGCAGGTGGGAGGCGAGGCGAGATCGCGGTTCGATAAAAGCGCAGCAACCACAGCGCCACAGCTTTCATCTTTCTTCATCTTCCATCAAGGACACCCACAATCCCGCGAGGGTTAGCATCGAGCGAAGCGCGTTTTCCACTTGAGGCTCTTTCGCTTTGACCAACGCGGGGCGTGCTACCAGGATCAAATCCCACCCACTGGAGATGTGTGGATAACAGTGCCGGCCTGCTTCACGCAACAAGCGCCGCGCCCGGTTGCGGACCACGGCGTTGCCAACTTTTCGACTGGCGGTAATGCCAACACGAACATAATCCAGATCATTCGGGAGCGCCCACAGCACGAACAAGGTATGCGCCCACGACCGTCCAGCAGACCAGACACGCCGAAATTCGTCTGGACGGCGCAGGCGCATTGCTTTTCGCCAATGGTAGTGCTCCAACAGTGCTATGCACTTCAGTGAGATAGTGCGGTACGCCGCTTAATCGCGACGGCGCGGGCGTTGTGCGGCTTCCTTCCAGTTCAGGCGCTTGGCTCCACCCAGGCTTACGGGAATGAGCTTGTGGCGGCCCTTGAGCCGGCGGCGCTTCAAAACATCGCGCCCGGTGCTCGTGGCCATGCGCGCGCGGAACCCGTGGGTGCGCATCCGTTTGCGTTTTTTCGGTTGATAAGTTCGTTTCGTCATTGTAGTTCACTCCTCTTTTATAGCATCATCCTCTGTTGAGGACGTTGGACAGCGATTGTGATCCGCGCCTGGCCCTTACAGTGAAAACCGCGCGGTCGCCCGCGTGGTTTTCGAGATCGGTTGCAGAACAGAGGTATTATACCTTAAGGGATGAGTAAGTCAATCGCGGTTTTCTTTGGACAGGTAGTACAGATTGTCGCTCCCCTGGCGCATCGCCACCCGCTGACTGCCGGCGTAGTAGTATTTGACCATCGTGCTCGCGCTGCCGGACTACTCGAAGTGGTCGCCGATGTAGTAGGTGGTCGCGCCGTTCAGCACGGATTTGACGCGGGCGCCGTCGTTCTGGAGAGATAGCGCTGTCCAACGAAAGCTCCATCAATGTTGGTTGGGGTCTTCGACCAGCAGCCCCTCTGCCTGTACGGCATCCAGGAGGTCGAGATCCGCGGTCAGGACGACCGGAGCAGAAAGCCCATACCCTTGTAACGTGTCGCGCAAGAAAAGCGCGCTGGCTAAATGGATGGCGTCATACCCACGCAATTTATAAATGCGGGTCAACGCCATAGCACGGACGACAATCGCCTGGTCGACGTCGATCAACCAGTATTGCGTTGTCGCATCGTGTTGCACATCGCGCAAGAGCGCATCCCGCGTAGTGGCATCCAGCGTCCCCTGACGCACCTTCATCGCTAACGCCGCTGCCAGTTCTACCAGGCCGATGTGGGCCAGGGCCAAAGTATGTCCCGCTGCCGGGGTACTTAACGCCTGTATCCAGTCGCTGCCGGTCTCGTTCACATACCGTTTGACCAGAGCGCTACTGTCCACATAATAGGTCGTCATAGTTCGCCGCGCCGCTGCGTGATGAGGATATCGCTAACGGGTGTCCCTGGCAGTGTGGGCGGGGCCTGGTAGACATACTCGCCGGGTTCTTCGGCGACCAGTGTGGGTTGTAGACGCTGGATACGTCCTGTGCTTAACAAGACGCGCGCCACCTGCTGCGGAGAATCACCCTGCACGCGCTGCTGGTGTAACCGCGCTAACGCCAACTGCACGGCCTGACGCAATTCAACGGGATCAATCGGCTGTTCGTCGATCCAACTGGCGGGAATAGTGACGGTCACAGTCTGTTCCATTGTCACGCTCCTGATTGTGTCCTTTGCCCCTATCATACCGCAGATGCTGTGAATTGTCTATACCACGCCGTTCCGTCGGCTGCGCCTGCTTTCCGGGGATGCTCACTTTCCGCGTGACCGACGACGCCGGCCACAGTCCACCCCTCTCGACGGCGCGGTGACGGCGACAACCCCCACGAGGACACAGCCATTGCCGCCGCACGACGACTCGGCAAGCGCCTGGCAAGGGGGGGCGGCGGTGGCCGTCGAGGGGCGCGCGGAACTGTTCTTCTCCGCTACTGCTGCTGTTGACCGAATCCATGCTCCCGCCAATACTCACACACCAACAAGCTGGCTGCGTCCAGCGTTGCCGCCGGAAGCGCAAACTCCTGCGCCAGCGCTGCATAGGCAGCGGCCCAGCCACGCGGCGGTGACGGCAACTCATCGGGGAGCGCGTGCGTCCCACGCGTTTCGAACGTGGCGTGCAGCGCGGCGCGCACGCGTGTGGCATCCAGCATCCCGGATGTGATGAGCAGCACCAGATCCGCCAAATCCTTGACCCGCGTATTCTCACGATCACGCCAGGGAAAGGTATAAGCATGGATTTTCTCGGCGAATTGTTGTTCCACAGGATAGAGCGCGATGCGTGGGGCAGGGATACCGGCAAATTCCAACAGACTGTGTAGCTGGATCCACTCCGGCTGTGTGGCTATCGTATCGCCCAGCCCCAGGTCCAGGTGAAAGCGGGCAAAGGTGCGCCCTGCCAGGCGCGCTTCCACCGCGCAGCGCAATCCGCCTCCCGGCGCGCCGGTCTGTTCGAGTTTGGGCTGCGCGAGCCGAAATTCAAACCCGTCGTTCAGAGCATGCGCGGCGGCCTGTTGCAGATGCTCGTAACCGAAGGCCGTCCAGGATTCTTGCGCATCCGCGCCAACTTCCCGCGCCCAACTCGCCGGATCGGGAAGCGTCAAATCCAGGTCGAGCGTGGCGCGCGCTCGATTGTCGAAGCGCACTTCCAGCGCATAGCCGCCTTTGAGCACCCAGGGCAGCTCATCTCGGGCAAATAGCCGCGCCAGCAAGCGCTCGAAAGCCACCCAGCGGTACAGGCGGCGCAGGTCGATGCCACGCTGCTGCGCCATAAGCCGTAGGCGAGCTTCCAGGGCGCTGCGGAATGCCTGCGGGGAGGCATAGTCGCCGATCAAGGGTGCAACTCCGTGACACTGGAAGCGGATGCCAGGGCTTGTGTCAACCGTTGGCGCGCCGTTGGCGCACACGGAGCGGTTTCCAATGCCGCGCGGCGCACCATGCCGCGTTCCAGGGCCTGGCTCACGGCCTTGTCGAGGTGTTCCTGGCTCAATGAGCTGGCGGCGACATCGAGCAAAGTCCGCAGCGTGGTCGTGACGCGATACCCGGTGCGCGCTTCGATCTCCGGCATCGCGAGCGCAGCCCGGTGCAACACACAACCGGGCGGCGCGGGTTTGCGGAAACCCGGCGGCGCGGTCAGGTGGATGCGCGCCGGCAAAACGTCGCTCAGCGCGTGGAGCGACAGCGCCGTTTCGTGGGAAGCCACGACTTGCGGTTGGCCTTGCTGCGTGCGGCTCCACAACGTCAAGCGAATCAGGTCTTCGTGCTCGTCAGGGGGGAAGTTCCGCAGCCGGAAGATCCCGCGCTCCACCCGCATCCAGGCGCCGCGCGCTACGTGAAAGTGCTGCTGGCTGTAAGCATAGCCTGCCTCTCGGGCCTGGGCGGCGGTGAAATACCCGCCCTGCGCTTCGGCTAGGGCGTACAACTGCTGTAGGTTTTCCTGCGGATCGCGTCTCATTGCAAAATCCTTATAGTGGATATAAGGATTTTACAATACGGACAGGGAAATGTCAAGCTTCCGCATCCACCGCCGCCGGTGGGTCGGATTCCGAGTGGATGCTGACTTTCGCCGTGACCGACGACACCGGCCACAGTCCACCCTCCACGACGGCGCAGTGACGGCGACCACCCCCGCGCGGACAAAGCCATTGCCGCCGGGCGACGGACTCGGCAAGCGCCTGGCAAAGGGAGTGGCGGTGTATGTCGACGGGCGCGCAGAACTGCGGCCCGAGCCGATGAAGACGCGGGGGTGATCACAGCAGGGCAACCACCGAGCTGCTTCCATGCGCATCGCCACCCGCTGACCATCGACGGAGTAATGCTTGGCCATCACCTCCTGTTTTTTATAAAAATCTGAGCAAATATTGTAATCAAAATCCAGATTCCTGGAATGAACAAACTCGTCCAAACTGTAGCCTGAATATGCTGTAGTTCACAGGAAAATCGTGTAGATCCTAACTTGATCAATAATCCACACATGGCCCAATGCCAGATGCCTGACAAAAAACTTGCAGTTAAGCAGGTGAGAATTGTCAGTAGCCACAAATAAAGGTCTATCGGTTTCCCTTCAAGAGTTCTTTCTTTACGAAGTATCGCAATAGCAAACTCCACTACGATAAAAGTGATAAGCAGTTGGCCCCTAGCAAGAAATATACCAGATAAACCTATGATGAGGGCCTCCGCCGTGGCAACAAAGGCACCACGAACATAAAGCTTTCTCAAGGAAAGATTTGTTTGAGATTCCACAGTCAATCCTCTTTTTTTGCACAACTGCTATGGATAAAGGGGGGCTAGATCTTCTTGAAGGGTGTTCTCGATTTCTTCGCCTGCAAATTGGTCAATCATTTCCATCGAGAACAAATACCTGCGCAACTGAGGGCTGAGAAGGATCATAATATCTTGCATTGTAGTCATACAATCCCAACCCAATCTCGCGTCGTTGACCGGTGTACTGGCGGTCGGTGGCTATCGCGCCGCTGCGCGTTTCGCCATACGGATAATAGCGCATTTCGCTCACTTTGCCACCCAAGGGAACGCCGCTGCATCAATTCGTGTTGCCGCAGGTCGCCAGGCTGGCTGAGCCGAGGTGGTCGCCGTGCAGATAGTATAGCACGTTTGCGGTGGACGAGATCACCCGCAGCGCCGCCATCTGCCCACCGAGGCTGTAGTACGTCTTGGTGATGCGTTGCGCGCCGGTGATGGCGATTTCCACCGCGCCGATGTAGACCGTCCTCCCGCCGCCGGGCAGGAGTTGCAGCACGCGGTGGCCGTCGCCGTCATAGACGAAGCGCGTCACCTACCCGGTCACGGTGTTCGTCACCGCCGTCAGGCGGCTCTCGACGTCGAACGCTTGGGTGTAGGTGATGCGCTGCGCGCCGGACACCTCCACCCGCAGGAGCATATTGCCGTTGGGGTCATATACTGCCCGGAAGCCGACGGTGGCGCTGACGACCGCAAAGGGCGCGACGCAGGCCGCGGAGGGCGGGCTGTCCGGCCCATACCCCTGCAGCACCAGCGGGAAGTCGACCCGCTGCGTCAGCGTCGGCGGCAGGCTCGCTCCAGGCCCCGCCGGCGGACAGCCGTAGGTATACGCCTGCGGCGTCCCGCCCACCTCAACCGGATTCCCGACCAGACGATGCTGGTTTCCGATCCGGGGACAGGCGGCAATCATGTCCGCGCCACGCGCGACAGTGAGGGGCGTTACGCTTTCGTCTACCTGCCGCTGCCGTTGCCTGTCACGGTCAACCTGGAGGTGATTTCCGGTGCGCGCGTCAATGCCTGGTGGTACGCGCCCTGCACCGGCCAGGCCACGTGGATCGGCCAATTCCCTGCGACCGGCGCGCAGACGTTCTCGCCGGCCGGACAGCATCCCGATTGGGTGTTAGTCTTGGACGACGCCAGCCAGGGATTCGACGCGCCGGGACAATAACGTTAACTGAGATCAGGACGCAGATTTTCGCAGATTGACGCAGATCGTTTTCTATAAATTTGCGAAAATCAGCGTGAATCTGCGTCCGATACCTAGTTCAGGAAAAAAAGTTCACTCGTCTCGGATTGTGTCGAAGCGCGTGCGCCGCCCGGCGTCATCGCGCTGGCCGATCGTCTCCTTGAATTCGGACACCATCGCGACATCGTGCCGGTACTGGAACGGCCACATGCTCTTCGTGTGGAAGAACGCCACGCGGTCGCCATCGCCGAGGCGGTGCGGCAGGTCGGGTTGCAAACCGGGCATCGCGCTCAGGTTGCCGTTGATGAAGGTGATCCCGCGCTCCTCGGTGGGCATTGCCAGATGGTCCAGCAGGTCTTGCACGGTAGCTCCTTCCGGCAGATCGATGTGTTGTAGCGCGAAGATGTTGTCGTTGCTCCCACCATATTTCGCTAACGGCCCATAAAGCCAGACTTCGACGTGAATTGCCATGCTTCTCCCCCTGAATCGACCACGAATCTGCACGAATCACCACGAATAGAAATCGGAATTAGTGAGAATTCGTGAAGATTCGTGGTAAAAGTTATTCGTCAACTCAGCGCGATGGTTGCCGCCAGCGCAAACTGCGCCAGGTGATATGTGATCATCACCCCCACGCGCAACACGTGCGACGGCGCGACGAATTTGTTCCACGCCAGCATCGAGTCGGAGGCGAAGAAGAGCGTCGCGCCCACGATCGCGGTGAAGCGGGCGGCGGCCGGCCACGCTGGACGGAACAACGTTGCCCACGCCGAGAACAGCATCAGGCTGAGGATCGTCGCGTAGGCTCCTACCGGCACGCGCATTGCCTCCTCGCCTTTCTGGCGCAGCGACGCCGCGATGCGCCTGTAGAGCAGCACGCCGAGCGCCGCGACGACGATCAGCACGATCACCGAACCGAGCGGCGGCAGCGTGGGATTCAGCCCGATGATGTAGAAGACGTGCGCGATGAAGAACGAGATCAGGCCGGGGATGAAGAACCGCTCGCCGGGCAGCATCAGGAACACGTCGCCTGCCAGGGCGAAACACAGCCCCAGCACGAAGAACAGCGCCAGCCGCGTGTTGCCCGCGCCGCGCATCAACAGCAGCGCCGCGATGATGACCAGGATCAGCGTTCCCGGCTTGGTGACGTACTCCACGCGCTTCTGCGCTCGCGCCACCGCGATCCAGTTCACGATGCCCGTCGCCGGCGCCGGAATCAACAGCCACCCACCTTGTTGTAAAAAATCGAGCATGATGTCACCTCATCCATTTTTTACATCAGCAGATTTAGCAGATTGAGCAGATTATCTTTTTGGCAATATCAGAAATCTGCTTCATC
>DAOUAY010000215.1:0-3239 GCA_034432995.1 Anaerolineae bacterium
CGCTATTCGCTGATTTGCTCACTCGCTGATTCTTTTATTCGTAATTCGTAATTCGCAATTCGTAATTCGTAATTCGTAACTCGTAATTCGTAATTCGTAATTCGTAATTTTCGAGAGGGGGGTGCTATGGTGAAAGTAGCTTTTCAGGGCGTTGCGGGGGCGTATTCGGAGGAGGCGGTGCGGCAGTATTTCGGGCCGACGGTGGAAAGTGTGCCGTGCCAGACGCTGGACGAGTTGTTTCCGTTGGTGGAGAACGGCGAGGCCAACTTCGCCATGCTGCCGGTGGAGAACGCCGTCGCCGGGTCGGTGACAGGGGCTTACGAGCTACTATTGGAGCGGGATTTGCGCATCAATGCTGAGGTCATCCTGCACGTGCACCACATGCTGATGGCCGCGCCGGGAACGAAGCGCGAGGCCATCAAGCGCGTGCGCTCGCATCCGCAGGCGTTGGCGCAATGCCAGCAGTATCTCAGCCGCTACAATCTGGCAGGGGAACCGGCCTTCGATACGGCGGGCAGCGCGCGTGATCTGGCGGCCAATCCAGAGCCGGAGGTCGCCGTCATTGCCAGCGCGCTGGCGGCGGAACTGTACGGTCTGGAAATCGTGGATCGGGCCATCGAGGATTACCGCTTCAACTACACGCGCTTTTTCGTGATGGGGTTGGACGATCCACCGCGCGCGCAGCGCCCCAAAACGTCCATTGTTTTCTCGACACGGCACAGTCCCGGCGCGCTGTACAAATCGATGGGGGAGTTTGCGGCGCGTGGCATCAATCTCACCAAGATCGAATCGCGCCCGCGCCTGAACCAACCCTGGCGCTACACTTTTTACCTGGACTTCGAGGGGCACTGCCAGGACGTGGCGTGCGAAGCGGCGCTGATGGGCCTGCTGCGTCATTCCTCTTTCGTCAAATTGTTGGGTTCGTATCCGGCAGCCACAACGCCGGTGGTGGAAGAGCGGGAGTAAAGAGTAAAGAGTAAAGAGTAAAGAGTAATCAGTAACCAGGGATTGGTAATCAGGCCGATTACGAATTACGAATTACGAATTACGAATTACGAATTACCAGTTACTAGTTACGAATTACCAGTTACCAATTACCAATTACCAGTTACGAATTACCAGTTACCAGTTACCAGTTACCAGTTACCAATTACCAATTACCAAAAACAGACATGGGAGGAGATACGATGATCGTTATCATGAAACACGGCGCAACGACGGCGCAAATTGCGAATGTGACGGCCCGGATCGAAAGTATGGGCTGTACGACGCACCTCTCGCAGGGGGAGGAGCGCACGATTATTGGGGTCATCGGCAATGACCGCCCGATTGACCGGGAACAGATCGAACGGATGTCCGGCGTGGATCGCGTGGTGGCTGTGCTGCGGCCTTTCAAACTCGCCAGCCGCGAATTCCACCCGCAGGATACCGTCGTCCCGATCAACGGAATCAGCATCGGCGGCAAGCCCTTGATCATCATCGCCGGGCCATGCTCGGTGGAGAGCCGCGCGCAGTTGTTGGAGACGGCGGACGCTGTGAAGCAGGCCGGCGCGCATATCCTGCGGGGCGGCGCGTTCAAACCGCGCAGTTCTCCGTACAGCTTCCAGGGGCTTGGGGAAGAAGGGCTGCGGTTGTTAGCTGAGGCGCGCTCCCTCACCGGACTGCTCATCGTCACCGAGGTGACGTCGCCCGAGCTGGTGCCGTTGGTGACAACGTATGCCGATATTTTGCAGGTCGGCGCGCGTAATATGCAGAACTTCGCCTTGCTGCACGCTGTCGGCGGGTCGCAGCGCCCGGTTTTGCTCAAGCGGGGGATGATGTCCACGATGGAGGAACTGTTGATGGCCGCCGAGTACATTCTCTCGCACGGCAACCAGCGCGTCATCCTCTGCGAACGCGGCATCCGCACGTTCGAGAACTACACGCGCAACACCCTTGACCTGAGCGCTATCCCCATGCTCAAGCTACTCAGCCACCTGCCTGTGATCGTCGATCCGAGCCACGGCACCGGCAAATGGGAACTGGTCGAACCGATGTCACGGGCTGCGATCGCCGCCGGCGCCGACGGCCTCATCATCGAAGTGCATCCACGCCCGGAAGAGGCCCTCTCCGACGGCGCGCAGTCGCTCAAACCGGGCCGCTTCGCCGCGCTTGTCCAGTCGCTCAAGCCGATTGCGGAAGCGGTCGGGCGCACGATGTAAGATGCAAGAGGCAGGGGACAAGAGGCAAGAGGCAAGGAGCAAAGGGCAAGAGGCGAGAAGCAAGGGGCAAGAAGCAGGAAGCAAGGGGCAAGAAGCAGGGGGCAAGAAAGAAGACGATCCTGCATCCTGCACCTTGCATCCTTCACCTTGCATCCTGCATCCTTTGCGCGTCGCCGTTATCGGCCTGGGCCTGATGGGGGCGTCGTTGGCGGGGGCGTTGCGGGGGAAGTGCGCGCGGGTGATCGGCGTGGCGCGGCGGGCGGAGGTTGTCGAGACGGCGCTGGCGCGCGGGTTCGTGGATGAAGGGACGGCGGATCTGCTCGCGGGTGTGCGCGACGCGGATGTGGTGGTGCTTTCGACGCCGGTGCGGGTAATCGTGCAGCAGTTGGCCGAAATCGCGCCGCACCTGCGCCCTGGCTGCGTGGTGATGGACATGGGCAGCACGAAGGCCGAGATCGTCGCCGCGATGGACCGCCTGCTGCCGGACCACGTCCAGCCACTCGGCGCGCATCCGATGTGCGGCAAAGAGACCTCCGGCATCGATGTGGCCGAAATCACGTTGTACCAGGAGCGCACGTTCATTCTCACGCCGTCGCCGCGCACGACGCCGGAGACGCTGGCGCTCGGTGTGGCGCTGGCGGAGGCTGTCGGCGCGAAGCCACTCGTGCTCGACGCCGACCGGCAGGATTACATCGTCGGCACGGTGAGTCATCTGCCCTACTTGCTGGCTTGCGCGTTGGTGGCGACGGCGGACGCGACCACGTCCAAAGACCCGGCGGCGTGGAAGATCGTCGCCGGCGGCTTCCGCGACACGTCGCGTGTGGCCGGCAGCGATGTCACGATGATGCTGGACATTCTGATGACCAACCGCGACCACGTGCTGGCCGCCGTCGCCGAGTGCGAGACCCAGTTGCGCCGCCTGTCCGATCTGGTTGCTGTGGGTGACGAAGACGCTCTGCGTGATGCGCTCACGACGATTCGCAACACCCGGAAGGAGATGTTTCCATGAGCCAGTTGATCGTGCGATCCGGCGCGCCC
>DAOUAY010000216.1:0-2303 GCA_034432995.1 Anaerolineae bacterium
CTGGACAGCTACAGCAGTGATGCGACCGTGACACTGGCGAAACAGGCCGGCGCGGAGATCATCCAGCACCGCTTCGAGAACTACTCGCAGCAGCGCAACGTCGCGTTGGAGAACGTCCAAGCGGAGTGGACCTTTTTCGTGGATGCAGACGAGCGCGCCACGCCGGCCCTGGGTGCGGAAATCCGCGACGTCATCGCGCATCAAGACAAGGCCGGGTGGTGGGTGCCGCGCCACAACTACATCTTTGGCCATCGCATGCGCGGCGCGGGCTGGTGGCCGGATCACCAATTGCGCGTACTACGCCGCGACCGCGCGCGCTACGATCCCAACCGCGCCGTCCACGAGGAAGCTGTCCTCGACGGCGAGGCCGGATACCTGACGCAGCCCTTCATCCACTACAACTACGAGACGCTGGGACAATTCATCGCCAAACAACGCAAATACACCGATTTCGACGCCGGTATCTTGCTCCAAAAGGGCGTGCGGCCCAAGTTCTACACGCCCTACACGCAGATTCCACGCCATTTCTGGTGGCGGTTCGTCACCCTCGGCGGGTGGCGCGATGGGCTGCACGGCATCGTGCTCTCGGGATTGATGAGCTACTACGAGATGCGCAAGTATCAGCGCGTCCGCAAAGTGCAGCGGTCAGCCGTCAGCAGTTAGCGATCAGCTTTCAGCAATCAAGGATGATTTTCATAATGTCTCACGGATCACATTTCACGCATCACATTTCACGCATCGCGTTTCACGGCCTATGCTTGCTGGCGCTGATCTTGCCGCGTCCGGTCTCTGCCGCCGGTATCCCTGATCGGCGTTTCGGTGTGGTGGAAAGCTATGCCGCGCCCCAGGCCGCCAGCGCACTCGGCGCCGGCTGGACGCGCGTGACGTTCGAGTGGAATCAGATCCAACCCAACGGCGCCGGCGAATGGAACGTGCATCCGGTCGCCGACAGCGTGCTCGATGCGGAACGCGCCGCCGGGCGTGAACTCGTCGGGCTGATTGTGGCCACGCCAGGGTGGGCGGTAGATGGCAGCAAAGGCGTCGGCGTGCCGGCGGGACTAAATTTGCCGAGCGACTTCCCCGATAACACGTGGGCCACCTTCATCCGCAAGCTGATGACGCAGCACGCCGGACGCATCCGTCACTGGATCATCTGGAACGAACCTGATATCTGGGACACAGGCTTCCAGTCGTGGGGCGGGTCAGTCGATGATTTCGTCCAGTTGATGAAAGTCACGTACACCGTCGCCCACGAAGTCGATCCAAACATGGTCATCCACTTACCTGCCGTTACGCATTGGTGGGATGTCAATTACGGGCGCGACCTATTTCTGCGGCGCTTCCTGCAGGTTCTCACCGCCGATCCAATGGCAAGCGCAAACAACTACTACTTCGATGCCCTGACATTGCACATCTACTTCAATCCGGATACGGTCTATGATCTCAGCCGCTTTTACCTGAACCTGTTGGGCGAATTCGGCATCTACAAACCCCTGTGGATTGCCGAGACCAACGCCGCCCCATCCAACGACCCGACGTGGCCGGTGGCTAATCCACAGTTCAACATCACGCAAGAGGATCAGGCTGCGTACATCATCCAGGGATTGGCGATGGCGCTCGCTGCCGGAGCGCAGCGCGTCGCTGTCTACAAACTGGCGGATCTGTCCAGCGACACCGCCAACCCGGAACCATTCGGGCTGGTGCGGCAAGACGGCAGCCGCCGCCCGGCATTCACCGCGTACCAGGTCGCCACGCGCTATCTCGCGGGATTTACGCGCGCCAGCCTCGAGCGGCGCGATGATGCCGCCATCATCACCGTCGAGCGCGACGGCGGCTGGACGACGGTCGCCTGGGCGCGCGGCCCCGCCGATGTGGGCGTGCAAATCACAGCGCACGCAAAGTCGGCGCAACTCGTCGATTGGCGCGGCAACCGCCGTAACATCAGCGCGCGCGACGGCGTCTACACAGTGACGTTGCCCGCCAGCCCGTGTCATCACGCGGCCAATCCCTGTCTTATCGGCGGCAGCCCTTACCTGATCGTCGAAGGCGCTGTTGCTGCCGGCGCGCCGCCGCTGAGCCAACCCACACAAGGTCGGGCTGCCACAGCAACGCCGCAGCCAACGTCCGCACAGGACGCCGGGACAGGCGACACCACACCGACGACTGCGCCCACGGTCAAAGCGACCCTCACGCCAACGGCGACCCCGACGATCACACCAACGGCGACGCCGACCCGCACGCCGCGTCCCACAGCGACGCCCACGCGACGCCCAACTGCCACGGCTACTGCGACCTCAACACCG
>DAOUAY010000217.1:0-14971 GCA_034432995.1 Anaerolineae bacterium
CGGTATGCCCGTAGATGAAGGCCGCGCCGTCCATAAACGCCTCGCGCACCGGCGCAAGTTCCGGCGCGGCGAAGTCGTCCACCAGCCGGTTGCCCGGCGCGTTCATCTCCGTGCCGACGTTGAGCGGCAGATCGAGTTGCCGCGCCAAATCCACGATCTCGTACAGTTCGTGTAGCTTGGCGCGCTGGACCTCTGGATCGACGATGTTCCAGTTCCGGTCGGGGATGATGTTGAGCGCGACGACGCCCTTGCCGATGAGCAAATCCAGCAGTTCCGCGATCGCCTGTTCGCCCGCCGACGTCCCGTCGAGCCAGGTGGCGCACGGCAGCGCGCCGCAAGCTGTGATGACGCGATTGACCTCCCCCACCGAGGGGAACGTCTCCGGCGAGGGTTGCACGTAGCCCACGCCGCCGCGCTTCATCAATTTGGAACGCGCCAGGTTTTGGATTTTGGGGCCATTGTCCAGAATCGCGGCGATCTCCGCGCGGGACGAGCGCAGCTTCCCCGCCCAGAATGTCGCCGGATCGGAAACGGTCCGCTGGGCGGCGGCGAGATAGGCGACGACTATGTGCCGCTCGGTCGCATTGCCCGCCGGGGTGAGGGGCAGCACGTCGCGGTCGTAATCGATGGCGACGGGATCGAGGTAGGCGTTGACGCGCGCTGCCACGTCGCGGTTGCGCGCTTCCGCCCGCGCGCGCAGACTGGCGAGGATTGCCCGCGCCTCCCTTTTCTCAACGGATTGAACGGATTTTAACGGATTATCGGTTGCATCCGTTACATCCGTTGACGTGAAACCGATGCCCATGTGATAGAAAATCCCCGGCTCACCCGGCGAATTGATCTCCCGCGTGGCGAACTCCGGGATGAAGACGCGCGTCTCCATGCCCGCGCTGCCGCGCACACCCGCCAGATCGCAGGCGGCGAGGAATTCCTCCACGCCATCCAGCACGTCGAAATCCACGATGCCCATGAACGGGTAGCCGGATTTCTTCGCCAGCCACGCCAGCGCCGTCGGCGAGTAGCCGTAGGCGTTGTACGAGAAGAACGTGTGGCAGTGCATGTTGGCGACGTCGGCGGGCGGCGCGATGTCCACCGCGCCCTGGTCCGCAAGCGCCAGCAATTCACGCAGCGCGGCAGTGCGCTTGGCAAGGTCGAAGTCGTTTAGATGATTTTCGAGAATTTCAAGTGGGACATTCATCGCTTATGCTTTCTCGAAATCGTCGCGCGCAACTCCCAACTCGCGTAAGATGCGGGTCAGTAGACCTGGGCCGATGTCCTTTGTACGGTGGTAGGGAATTGGTACTTGCTTGCCTGTGTCCGGGTTACGCCAGATTTCATGACTACCGGCTCCGTATCGGGTGCAATAACAGCCCAACCTGCGCAGTTTGCGGGTCAATTCGGCATACTTCATACGGATACCGCAATATGGGATGTAAATGGGAACGTCGGTGTTACCTGTAGTGAATTGGGTAATGGATCACCAGCCTCCTGGATAGAAGCAATCAATGCGGCGGCGACTTGTGGCGCTAAAGTTAAAACTTCATCCACGGTATCTCCGGCGACCAGCAATCCGGGCAAGTCAGGGCTGGTGGCAATGTATTCGTAGTCTCCGCCATCCTTTATTTTTTCAACTTTAATCTCAATTTCGTACAGGTTCATACAGCCTCCTGATGATTTAACCAAACGTTCTTCGCATCCGCTCACAATAATACTGCACATTCTCCCATTTGGCATCCGGCGCGATGCGGTGATCGGGGCAGGGGATGTAGCCGCCGAGGTCGACCAGCGGCTTGAGACGCTCGATTTCGGCGTCCACGGCGGCATAATCGCGGCTGAAGACGACCTTGTCCATCCCGCCGACGCCCAGCAAGGCTTTGCCGTACTGCGCCCGCCACGGCGCGATGCTCGAACGCCACGTCCCCACCTCGATAGGGAACATCGTGTTGACGCCGTTCTCCAGCCATACCGGGACGAGTTTGGTCACGTCGCCGTCGCTGTCGAGCGAGACGATGTCGATACCGTAGCTGTTCAGCAAATCGGTGATGCGTTTGTAGTGGTGGCCCGTCATCCGGCGGAACGCGCGCGGGTTGATGAGCGGCCCGCTCTTGAAGGAGATGTCTTCCCAGAAGTGCGCGAAGTCGAAGGGGGCCGGGCTGCCAGCCGGACAGACCATTTCCAAGGCTGTTTTGGTCGTCTGATAACATACTTCGGCGGTGACATCCACGATTTCCTGCAACAGGTCGGGATCGTCCGCCAGCATATACGACAGTCCCACGATGCCGATCCAATCGCGGATGACGCCGAACAGGCTGCCGATGTGGATGCCGTAAGGGTTTTGCCACACGCCGCGCCGCAGATAGTCCAGCCCGCCCCAGTCGAAGCGCACCATCTGTCCGTCGCAGTTCACCCAGGCGTGGGTGACGCGCTCATCGCTGTATTGTAACCGGGGCAGGTAGTGCGCTTCCCACGAGGCGCGATCCTTGAGCAAGTGTTCGATCTCTTGCGGAATCGAAATGGCGTCATCTTTTTGCAGGATGATGACGCCCTCGTCGTTCTGGATATGCCGCCCGCCGTCGGGTAACTCGCGGATGACCCGCGGCTCGAACGCCGGTCGCAGCCGGGTGGTGGGACTGTAGCACGTGCTCCAGTTGAAGTCGAAGCCGAGTTTCACGCCGATGACGGCGTCCGTGGGATTGCCATCGCCCCACGCCTGCGCCTCTGCGACGGTGATGTGCCCTTCCGCCGCCCACTTGTCCAGCGTCTCATTCCAATAGCCGAAGTGGACGACGGGCATACGGTCATAGTCTTGATAATGTAGAATCGCGTGGACGCGCTCGCGGTTGTTCATCGATCAGGTTCCTTTTCTAATTTGTTTAACTCATCTTGTAACCAATTTTGCCAACGTGGACTAATGCGAATCCCACCCGCTATCATCTCCTGCATTGCCATCAGCGCCTCCTGTTCATGCATCAATCCGGCAATAACTGCCGCCAGGAGAATACCGAGCGTGCCCTTAATCGGCAGCTTGAGAGCTTTGGCCACGCGCCGTCCTAGACGTTCATCGATGAGCACCCAGTCTGGCGCTACTTCCCGGGCCAGTAACAGCACTTCCATTTCGCCTGGGTCCAGACCCAGAAGCAGCGGTTCGAGCGTCGTTTTTACAGTTGGAGTAACAATGGTGATCCAGTTGGCTTGCGCTACAGCGTTTGCGCCAGCCCGCCCTAATCCATACGTGACGACTTCGTCATATACGGTTTCCGGCGCGATGATTTCAGTGAACAGTTGTTGTAACAGGTCAATCCGTCCGATAAGAGACAGCGCAATCAAGGGTGTGGAATTGACAATCACTTTCATCTTGCTGTAACCTGGGCTGCCAAAGTATGGCTTGTGGCTGCTTCTTCGTCTATATCTTCTTCGGCATAATCGATGACAGCAAACCCGTTATCACTCAAGCGCCAATAGAATTCGAGACGCGTACAGCCGAGAATTTGGGCCGCGAAACCCGATGAGATTTTGCCCTGCGTATACAAATGCGCCAATGTGTAAAACATCACCTGTTGTGTGAACTGCTCCGTATCTTGCCGTGCGGCAACTAAAAGGGCGTCTGGAAAGGTTACATTTATGCTCATTATGCTCCTTTTCTAGCAGCTAGATCACTGCTCTACTCCTATTCCCGATTGACCTCAATCACTGCACGCAGCACGCCATCCTCGTATCCCGCGACCAGTTCGAACGCCTCGACGATGTGTTCCAGCGGGAAGCGGTGCGTCGCCAGGGGAGCGATGTCTACGAGGCCGCGCTGCACCATGCGAATCGCGCGCGGGTAGGTGTGTTTCATCCGCCGCACGACTTTGATCGTGAGTCCCTTGCGCCGGACGACTGAGGCGTTCATCGTCATCGTGTCGTCGGAGGGGATGCCCACGACGACAACCTTGCCGCCGGGACAGGCCAAGCGCGCCGCCTGATCGGGCGTCTCGTGCGCGCCCGCCGCCTCGAAGGCGACGTCCACGCCGCGCCCGTCCGTCGCGCGCATGATCGCGGCAACCACGTCTTCCGATTTTGGGTCGAACACGGCGTCGGCGACGTACTCCAACGCGAATTGTCGCCGGTGCGCCAGCGGCTCGGTCATGTAGATCGCGCCCGCGCCCGCCGCCTTCGCCACCGCCGCCGTCATCAGGCCGATCACGCCGGCTCCCAGCACGGCGACCATTTGCCCAACCTTGAGGTGCGCCAGATCGACGGTGTGAATGGCGACGCCGAGCGGCTCCAACAGCGCGCCGTCGTCCGCGCTGAAGCCTTCCGGCAGCGCGAAGCAGTTCTCGGCGGGCATTACTGCGTACTCGGCGAAGACCCCGTCGATCGGCGGTGTGCCGCAGAAGCGCACGTGCGGGCAGATGTTGGGATGCCCGTGCTGGCAGAACTCGCACACGCCGCAGTGGATTGCCGGTTCCACAGCAACCAACTGACCCAGATGCAGGCCGTGCTCGCCTTCGACGCCCGGCCCAAACCCGGCGATCCACGCCGAAAACTCGTGACCCATCGTGATCGGCTCCTTCACAATCGCGTCGCCGATGCCGCCTTCGAGGTAGTAATGCACGTCTGACCCACACGTGCTCACCGAAGCGATCTTGAGCAGCACCTCGCCCGGTCCCGGCGTGGGAACCGGCGCCCGCTCCACCCGCAAATCCCGAATCCCGTACAACCGGGATGTGAGCATTGTTTTTTCTGACATTGTTTCCTCCATGAAGCGTTAAGCGTTAAGCGTTAAGCGTTAAGGGTTAAGAGTTAAGAGTGAAGAGTAAAGAGTAAAGAGTAACTGGTGACGGGTATAGCGCCGTATTACTGGTTGCCTCTTCCCCCCCCGTCTACCGTCTACTGTCTACCGTCTACTGTCTACCGTCTACCACACCTTTACAAACTCCGGCGTCACCTTGATGATCAGGTTTTCCGCCGAGTTGGCCCACTCCTGTGGATCGGGAGCCAGGACGCCTTCAGGCCCCATGTAACGGGTGTAGATGCGCAGCGCCATGTCGCGCACGAATTCGCGCGGTTCGGTAATCAGCTCCGCCTGGCCCTCGAAGACCACAGCGGAGACGCCATCCACGCTTTCGGCTACATCCATCACCACGGCGCACTTGGGGTTATCGCGCAATTCACCGATTTTGCGCGTGCTCTCGTAGGAACTGATCCACAGCGTTGCGCCGTCCCACTCGTACCACACGGGGACGACGTGCGGCTGCAATGTCTCCGGCGAGGCGGTGGCAAAGCGCGCCAACAGCGGCGCAGTAAGGAAAGCGTCCATTTTAGCCTTGCGTTCCAAAGGTAGTGAGATCATTCGTTTTTCCTCGCGTCTCTATTTGCCCAATAGTTCATCAATGGTCAACCCTATATCCTTCGCAATCTGCCGTAACAGAATAGGCGATATATCGCGTCCACTGTGAAACGGGACCGTTGTGCATCGTCCATCGGGATGACGGTATTGGATATGGGAGCCACGTTGTCGTACAGCGATGAATCCAAGCCGTTCCAATGCATTCATCACCTCTCTTGGCTTCAAGATCGGGTATTTCTTGCCCATATTAGCCAACCATAATGGTTTGTGTACCAACAAACTCAGTTTCTACGAGTGGTTCGCCATCCTCAAGTAGCATTTCGATTACTTCATGCAGGTTTTGATACAACTCATCGAGTGTTTCGGCCTGTGTGTGCGCGCCTGGGAAATTGGGAACATAACCGACATACAGCCCTGTGTCAGGACATTTTTCCACCACTGCGGTAAAGAACATCATCGTGTCACCTCCTGATTTTTAGACGAGAACATAGGGTGTGCCTGTCTTATAATTCCAGAATCTTCAGCGATTCTTGCCGCATAAATGCCTCAATCAGTTGCGGTTTATGCTCGGCTTTCGCAATGACCTCCGCTGCGCGGATATGGATTTCCTGCGTCCAGCGGTCGTTGCAGTCTTCTTGCGTCGCTGCGTAGACGACGCCGGCCATTTTCGCCCAGCAGATCGCCGCCATGCACATCGGGCAGGGTTCGTATGTCGTGTACAACCAGCAGCCGCGCAAATGATGACTGCCCAGCTTCTTGCACGCCTGGCGGATCGCGTTGATTTCCGAGTGCCCCGTCACGTCATGCTCCGCCGAAAAGATCGCGCCGCCGCTCATGGCGATGATCTCGCCGTCTTGCACGATGAGGCAGCCCACCGTCCAGTGGGTGTAGCCGAATTCAATCGCTTGCGCCATCAATGCCTGGCTCGGATGTTGCATCGTTTTCAGTCCCCGAAATACAGCGCCTCCAGCGACGCATCGACGCCCGGCGCGCCGAAGAGCGGCAGGTCGCGCAGGTGCATCACCTCGCCCAGCCGTTTCACTGCCGCGTAGTCCAGCGCCTTGATCCCGCCGCCGAGCTGCACCGCCATAATGATCGACTGCGCGGTGGCTTCCAGCAGTTCGACATTCATCAACGTCCAGTAGATGTCGCCCCGGCTCATCGTCACCAGGCCGTGGTTTTCCATGATGAAGCTGTTGTACTTGGGCAGATACGGCGCGAAGCTGTCGGCCAATTCCTGCGTGAGCGGTTGCCCGTAAGGCACGACGGGGACCGGGCCGATCTCGGTGGTCGTCTCTGGATAGAGCGGCAGCATCAAGTAGTTTTCGCCGCCGGAGATCGCCAGCGCGCCGACGGCAGGCGCGTGGCAGTGGATGACGGAGACGACGTCGGGCCGCTCGTGGAAGAACTTGAGATACATCGGCAATTCCCCGGTAGGGCGGCGCTCACCCTCGACGGTTTCGCCCGCCAGGTTGACGAACACCACGTCCTTGCGGCGGATGTCGCCCTTGTTCATCTGCGTCGGCGTGATGAGCACCAGGTCATCCTCCAGCTTCCACGCCAGATTGCCGCCATAGCCCGTCACGTACAGGTTGCGCGCCAGCCGGCGGCACACCTTGACGAATAACTTTACTTCACGTTGATAGTGCTTGTGCAGCGTCATCATTTCTCCTCATTGTCAGGTAGTCGTTAGTTGCGTAGTCGCTCGTATTGGGCGGCGCAAAGAGCGCCCCAGTCAATGCTTGCCAGGGATCGTCAGATCCCGGCGTAGCGCGCAAGGACCGCGGATCTGCCGATCCGCTCCGAGCATGGCTAACCAGTGTGGAATTTCTGCCTCGATGCGCTAGTCGGATCGTCGTCAGTCCGGTCATTCCGATAGATGTCATTCTACTGTAAGCTGGGATAAAATCAAAGTTGCATCCGACTTTGACCTTTTCTTTATCTACGACTATACTTTGTATAGACTCAGTAGCTCTAATCTTGCTTGGTCTGGATCGCCAGAACCAGACCGAAACGGGGATCTGACGATCCCCTCGAAGTAATTTGTGATCTACTGAGACTATCTGACTAACGACTACCTGACTGGTAAACTGTATTTTGGGAGGGAACTATGGAAGACTTTGAAAAACTTGGCGTTTTTTATTTGGGCAAAGAGTACGATATGGAAAAGAAAGCAGCCCAGGACGCACTCTTGCTCTACGACAGCAAGGATTTGGTGACACACGCCGTCACCGTCGGTATGACCGGCAGCGGCAAGACCGGCCTGTGCATCGGCCTGATCGAAGAGGCCGCCATCGACAACATCCCCGCCATCATCATCGATCCCAAAGGCGACCTGGGCAACCTATTGCTGACCTTCCCTCAACTGCGCGGCGAAGACTTCTTACCCTGGATCAACGAAGACGACGCGCGCAAGAAAGACATGACGCCCGCCGCTTACGCTGAAGCGCAGGCTGGTTTCTGGAAGAAAGGGTTGGCCGACTGGAGCCAGGACGGCGCGCGCATCCAAAAACTCAGAAGCGCCGCCGATTTCATCATCTACACCCCGGCCAGCAACGCCGGCGTGCCCGTCTCGATTCTCAAATCCTTCGCTGCCCCGCCTGCCGCCGTCCTCGACGACGGCGAAATGATGCGCGAGCGCGTCGGCACCACCGTCACCAGCCTGCTCGGTTTGTTGGGGATCGAGGCTGATCCTGTGCAAAGCCGCGAGTACATCTTGCTCTCGACCATCCTCGATTACACGTGGCGGCAAGGGCGCGACGTCGATCTCGCCGCGCTGATCCAACTGGTGCAAACCCCGCCTGTGAACAAAATCGGCGTGCTCGACCTGGATTCGTTCTACCCCGCCAAAGAGCGCTTTGCCCTGGTCATGGCATTGAACAATCTACTCGCCTCGCCCGGTTTTAACGCCTGGCTGGAAGGCGAACCGCTCGATATCGGCAATATTCTGTACACGCCGCAGGGCAAACCGCGCATCGCCATCTTCTCCATCGCGCACCTGGGAGACCGCGAGCGCATGTTCTTCGTCTCCCTGCTGCTCAACCAGGTGTTGAGCTGGATGCGCGGACTTTCCGGCACCACCAGCCTGCGCGCCCTGCTCTACATCGACGAAATCTTCGGCTACCTGCCGCCCATCGGCAATCCGCCATCCAAACTGCCGCTGTTGACGATGTTGAAACAGGCGCGCGCGTTTGGCGTCGGCGTCGTCCTGGCGACGCAGAACCCGGTGGACCTCGACTACAAGGCGCTGTCCAACGCCGGGACGTGGTTCATCGGGCGCTTGCAGACCGAGCGCGACAAAGCGCGCCTGCTCGACGGCCTGGAAGGCGCTGCCGCCAGCATCGGCGGGCGCTTCGACCGCCGGGCCATGGAGCAGACCCTCGCCGGTCTGGGCAGCCGGGTCTTTCTGATGAACAACGTCCACGAGGACGCCCCGGTGATCTTCACCACGCGCTGGGTGATGTCGTACCTGCGCGGCCCGATCACCCGCGAGCAAATTCGAGTGTTAATGGAGCCGCACAAAGCTGCGGCGCGCAAGGTAGCGCCGCTGACTGCGCCGGCCCCGGCTATCGCCGCGACGACCGCCTTTGCGCCGACGACGGTGACGGCGCCGACGGTCGTGGCTGCGACGGCGGCTGCGCTGGTTCCTGGCGTAGCGCCGACTTTATCGCCGGATGTGTCCCGCTTCTTTGTCCCCGTGCGCGGCAGCCGCAAGAGCCGCACAGTCGTCTACAGGCCATATCTGCTCGGCGCGGCGCGGGTCAACTTTGTGGATACCAAACTCGGCGTGGATCAATCACGCGACGTCGTCGCCGTGACGCCTATCACCGATACTCCGATCCCGGTAGACTGGGCGCAGGCGGAGATGATCGATCTGGCTGTGACCGACCTCGAAAAGAGCGGTGAGCCGGACGCGCAATTCGGCGCCTTACCTACGCCGGCCGGTCAGGCCAAGAGCTACACCGCCTGGAATCGTGACTTTGCTACGTGGGTCTACGGCGCGCAGAAATTCGAACTGCTGCGCAGCCCCGGCCTGAGGCTGATCGCCGCGCCTGACGAATCAGAGCGCGATTTCAACCTGCGCATCCAGCAAATCGCGCGCGAGCAGCGCGATGCGGCTGTCGATGCGCTACGCAAGAAGTACGCGCCGAAGCTGACCGCGTTGCAGGAACGTCTCCGCAAGGCGCAGCAAGCCGTCGAACGCGAGCAGGCGCAGGCGCGCCAGGCGGGGTTGCAAACCGCCGTCAACGTCGGCTCGACGCTGTTGGGCGCGTTGTTGGGGCGCAAAGCGGTCAGCTCCTCCACCGTGGGCAAGGCCGCGACGGCGGCGAAGAGCATGGGCCGCGCCTCGCAGCAGCGTGAAGACATCGCCCGCGCTGAAGAGACGGTCGAGGTCTTACAGCAACAGCTCACCGACTTGCAGACCCAATTCGACGCCGAGTCCCATGCCCTGGCCGAAAAAACCGAACAATTGGCAACGCAGGTGGATCATATTGTGATCAAACCCCGCAAGACCGACATCTCCGTGCAGTTGGTTTCCCTCGTCTGGCTACCGCACTGGCAGGATCAGGGTGGGGGACTGCTGGCCGCCTGGTAACTGCGCGTTTGTAGGGTGAGTTGCCAACTCACCCTACACAATCCACGTAGGTTGGCGGTTTATCAAGAAAAGGAGCTCGATGCAGGATTCGCGCCAGAAGGACCAGGCAAGATATTTCGGATTTTTGGCCGACATTGGCGTGACCAAACATGTCGGCGGGCTGAAGGCGACGGATGAGATGCTTGGACTGTGCCACATCAGTGCGGGCAGCTACGTCCTCGATGTGGGCTGTGGGATCGGCGCGACGCCGTGTTATCTCGCCAAAACGTATGGCTGCCGCGTGGTGGGCATCGATCTCGAACCGAAAATGATCGAACGCGCCAAGGCATTGGCGCAACACAAAGGGGTGGCGGAGCGTTGCGAGTTCCGTGTGGCCGATGCGCAGGATTTGCCTTTTGCGGATAACCTGTTCGACGTGGTTTTGGTGGAATCGGTCAGCACATTCCTGCCGGATCGCCCCACGGCGTTTCGTGAATATGTCCGCGTGATCAAACCCGGCGGTTATGTGGGCATGAACGAGACCACGTGGATCGAACGCGGACCGGATGCCGTGACGTTTATGAACAGTCTCGGCGCGGATGCGCTTATCAAAGAGGAATGGGTGGCTTTGTTGCAAGAAGCCGGATTACAGGACATCGTCGCCAATGCCTACCCGCCCAACCTGCGCGAAGAGGCCAAAGGCCGGCTCAAGTACTACGGAACAGGGGAGATGCTGAAAGTGGTGGGCCGCACGCTTCTGACCTTTTTCAAGCCTGAATCCAGAGGTGTCATCAAAACCGCGCTGGCGACCGCGCCAAGCGCATCCTCCGCCTGATGGGGTATGGCGTCTACGTGGGGCGTAAGCCCAAATAGGTAGGAACGATAGAATGACTAGTGATCCTGTGCCTCGATATATTGTGTGGAGTACCGATAAGATAGATTTGGCGGATCCGTTTCAACGCCAATGGTACATCCGCCAGGTGTTGCTTCATGGGCGCGCCTCTGACATCCATGCTTTGAATCTTAATGAGGTGGCGCGTTTGTTGGACGATCTTCACCTGCCGCCGCACCTTGACCGCTTGTGGCGCATGTTTCTGGAGACTAAGGGCTATGCTTAAGGGACAAGGTTTGCTCACACCGCTTCAACGGGCTTTTATACAGGCTTTTGCTGAATTGGTTGATCAGCAACACTTCTTCCTTACCGGCGGGACGGCGCTCACTGAGTTTTACCTGGCGCACCGTGTTTCATTCGATTTGGATTTCTTCACGAGTGAGGAATCGCTGATTGTGCCTTTTTCATATCAGGTGACGGCGCTGGCGGACACATATCCTTTCCAGATTGAGGTTGTGCGTCGTTTTGCGACTTACGTAGAGTTTCTCGTCACGCAAGACACTGATACACTCAAAGTGGATCTGGCATTTGATTCTCCGTTTCGGTTTACCGCCCCGATAATCTCAGAATACGGCGTTTGGGTCAACCCGTTTGAAGACTTGCGGGTAGATAAGCTGCTGGCTTATTATGGACGCGCCGAGCCGCGTGATGCGGCAGACCTCTATTTTATTTTGCAACGTGAGCCTTTAGCGCCATTGCTTGATCTGGCTGTACAGAAAGACCCAGGTTTTGACCTGTACTGGTTTGCCGTGGCGCTGAATCGTGCGGCTGACTTCCCCGATGATCTTGCTCGCTGGCCGGTGAAAATGTTGAAACCCATCGTCCCTGCTGCTGTAAAGTCGTTTTTTAAGAACATCGCTCTTGACATTATGGCGCGCATTGCCCAGTCCTAGACTAATTTGACATTTCGCCCTTTCGTTTTACAATGAAACAAATCGAAAGAAAACGAAAGCTGAGGCGCGCGTGTATCTCGCAGAACGGCGGCAGGCTATCCTCAATTTGATTGCAGACCACGGACGGGTTTCGGTGCCCGATCTCAGTGCGCAGTTCGATGTCTCCGAAGTGACCATTCGCGCCGATCTCCAGGCGCTTGCCGAGCGCGGTTTGCTCGTCCGCACGTATGGCGGCGCGATCTCCGCGACGTACAGTTTGCAGGAGCTTTCGCTGCTTCAGCGCCGCCAACAGCACATCCCCGAAAAACAGCGCATCGGCGCGGCAGGCGCGGCCCTCATTGCCGACGGCGAGGCTGTCTTCCTCGACAGCAGCAGCACGGCGATTGCGGTGGCGCAGCACCTCAAATCCCGCCGCGACCTCACCCTGGTCACCAACAGCCTGGTCATCGCGCAGGAGATGCTCGGCCTGGCGGAGATCACCGTCGTCATGCCGGGCGGGACGCTGCACCACGACACTGTCTCTCTCATCGGGCCGGACGGCCTGGCGTTCTTGGAGAAGTACCACATCCGCAAGGGTTTCTTTGGCGCGTATGGCCTCAGTGTGGACGCCGGACTGACCGACGGGAGCGCGCCGGAATCCGAGATCAAGCGCGCGCTGGTGGAATTGTGCCATACGGTGATCGTGGTGGCGGATGCGACCAAATGGGGGCGCGTCGGCGTCACCTCGTATGCCAGCTTGTCCGAGGTGGATGCCGTCATCACCGACGCCCAGGCCCCGCCCGACCTCGTCGCCCAGGTCCGCGCAACCGGCGTCGAAGTGCTGTTGGTCTGATGCACATTCTTACCACGAATCTTCACCAATCTTCACGAATAGAAAACAAAATTAGTGTGAATTCGTGAAGATTCGTGGTTTGTTCTTGAAGCAAATCGTCTCAACTTTTGACTTGGGACTTTCGACTTCGGACTTTGGACTTTCGACTATTTGAGGAGGCAAGGATGAGTCAGGATGTTGATCTATTGAAGAAAACTGGTTTGACGAAGGCCAAGGCCCTCGACATGTTGCAGCAGATGTGGGAAATCCGCATGTTCGAGGACACGGTCTACGATTTGTTGGGCAAGAACCTCATCCGTGGCGCGTCGCATCTCTACGCGGGGCAGGAGGCGGTGGCGGTGGGCGCGATGTCCACTTTGCGTGAGGACGACCTCATCACCAGCACGCACCGCGGGCACGGGCATTGTCACGCGCGCGGCGCGGTGCTGCACTCGACCGACGAAGAACGCCAGACGCACTACAACAAGATGATGGCCGAATTGTGCGGGCGCTCCACCGGCTACTGCGGCGGGCGCGGCGGCTCGATGCACATCGCCGACGTGGAACACGGCAATCTCGGCGCGACGGGCATCGTCGGCGGCAACATCCCCGTGGCGACGGGCGCGGGACTGGCGCAGCAGCTCCAGGGGACGGGGCGTGTGGTGCTGTGCTTCTTCGGCGACGGCGCGTCGAATACCGGCAACTTTCACGAATCGCTCAACCTGGCGTCGCTGTGGAAACTGCCGGTGGTCTACATCGTCGAGAACAACCTGTATGGGATGTCGGTGCCGCTTTCCTGTTCGACGTGTACGCCCGCCATTGCGACGCGCGGTGATGCTTACGACATCCCCAACAAGATCGTGGATGGGATGGACGTGCTCGCCGTGCGTGAGGCTGTCGCCGCCGCTATCGAACACGCGCGCAGCGGTGAGGGGCCGTATTTGCTCGAATTCCAGACTTACCGTTGGTACGGACATTCCCGTTCCGACCCGCGCGCCTATCGCACCAAGGAAGAGGAAGCCGACTGGAAAGCGCGCGACCCGATCCCCAATTTCGCCGCGTTGTTGGTAGCCGGAGGGGTGGCGACGGAAGAGGAGATCGACGCGGTCGAAGCTAAGGTCAAGGGCGAGATTCAGGTGGCGACCGACTTTGCGCTTGGTTCGCCCCTGCCGCCTGCTGAAGAATTGGACTTGTACGTCTACGCGCCTTCCTTCTGGACGGACGCCGACGTGGCCCGCGAGAAGGAATTGCGCGAGCGCGTCCGTAGCGGTGGTCCCAACGTCAAGAAAACCCGCTATTGGGAGGCCCTGCGCGACGCGATGCGCGAGGAGATGCTGCGCGACCCGCAGGTCTTCCTGATGGGCGAGGACATCGGCCTGTACGGCGGCGCTTACGGTGCGACGCGCGGGCTGTTCGAGGAGTTCGGCGCGGAGCGGGTGCGCGACACGCCTATTTCCGAGGCGACGATTGGCGGGTCGGCGGTGGGCGCGGCGATGTGCGGGATGCGGCCCGTGGCCGAGATCATGTACGTCGATTTCACCCCGCTGGCGATGGATCAGGTTGCCAACCAGGGCGCGAAGAACCGCTACATGTTCGGCGGCAAGACCAAAGTGCCCATGGTGATCCGCACCGAGGGTGGGGCGGGGCGCGGGATCGCGGCGCACCACTCGCAGAGCCTCGAATCGTTGTGGACGCACTTCCCCGGCATTTATGTGGTGATGCCGTCCACGCCCTACGAC
Organism: Anaerolineae bacterium; assembly: GCA_034432995.1. Classification (GTDB taxonomy): domain Bacteria; phylum Chloroflexota; class Anaerolineae; order B4-G1; family SLSP01; genus DSWT01. The sequence continues at coordinate 14,244 of DAOUAY010000217.1, forward strand.
GCGAAGGGCCTGCTCAAGGCCGCCATACGCGACGACAATCCTGTGATGTTCATCGAGCACAAGATGCTCTACGGCATCGAGGGGTTCGTCCCAGAAGAAGATTACATCATCCCTTTTGGTGTGGCTGATGTGAAGCGTGAAGGTTCTGACGTGACCGTTGTGACCTACTCGCAGATGGTGCACCGCTCCCTAAAGGCGGCGGAGAAGCTGGCGGAAGAGGGGATCAACGTGGAAGTGATCGACCTGCGCACGCTGAAGCCGCTGGATATGGATACGATTGCGGCGTCCGTCAAGAAGACCGGGCGTGTGGTCGGCGTGACCGAAGCGTACCGCGTCAACTCGTTCATCAGCGAGCTGGCGGCGCGCATCCAGGAAGAGCTGTTCGACTGGCTCGATGCCCCCGTCGTGCGCGTGACCGGCGCGGACGTGCCCGTGCCGATGAGCGAGTCGTTGGAAAACGCGATGGTGCCCTCCGTGGACGCGATCATCGCCGGTATCCGCAAGGTGCTGTAATGAGAAACGAGTAATGAGAAACGAGTAATGAGAAACGAGTAACCAAGTTACTCTTAACTCTTAACTCTTTACTCTTTACTCTCGTTACTTCTTACTTCAAGGAGGAACGTTATGGCAGTGAAAGACGTGATTCTACCGATGTTGGGCGAAACCATGAATGATGGCGTCATTGTCGAGTGGATGAAGGCGATGGGCGAACCGGTGAAACGCGGCGA
>DAOUAY010000218.1:0-5113 GCA_034432995.1 Anaerolineae bacterium
TATGGTATAATCGGTCATGGTAATGGGCCTCCTGGTCTGGTTTTTTGTTTGACACAACTAGATTACCATACTTTGAGCCCATTACCACCTTTTTCCTCTGCGCTATTTAGCGGAAACTAAAGTTCTAGATCATTTCGTATATACCGGCTTGCCTGTCCCTGGACTTTACACTGCCACCACAAACGCGATCGCCAGCCCGCGGTCGTGGCTGAGGCTGATCGCCCACTCGCTCAGTCCTTGCGCCTCAGCAAGCGTGCGGGCGCGCCCGTGGAGGATGACGTAGGGTTTGCCGCTCATCTCGTTCAGCGTTTCCACCTCCAGCCAGCCGATGCCCGCCGGCGAAAGGATGCGCATCCCCACGCCCAGGGCTTTGGCGACAGCCTCTTTCGCCGCGAAGCGCGCAGCCAGTTCCGCCGAACGCCCGTGGCTGTAGCGGACCTCGTCCGGCGTGAAGACGCGCGCAAGGAATTTGTCACCGAAGCGATGCAGCGCGCGTTCGATGCGCGGGATATCTACGAGATCGACGCCGGTGGTGAGCATACTACACCGTGGGATCGACGATGGCGAGCGCGTAGTGCTCTGGGTCGAGCCAGCGTCGGGCGACGTCCTGCACTTGCGGCGTGGTGACGGCCATGATCATATCAGTGTACCGTTGCAGGTAGTCCAATCCCAGATTGTGACGCTCGATGTTGAGCAGCGCATGGGCGACCCCGGCGTTGGTCTCCAGTTGCAGCGGCAGGCTGCCGGTGAGGAAGGACTGCGTATCCAGGAGTTCCTCTTTGGTGATGCGCGTATCGCGGAGGCGGCGCAGTTCTTGCAGGATCAACTCGACCGTCTTGTCGACGTTCGCCGGATTGACGCCGGCGATGATGCGCCAGGGGCCGGGACCTTTCCCGCCTTCGATGTTGCTGTAGACGTAGTAGGCCAGGCCGTTGGTCTCGCGGATGATCTTCCCTAGCCGTCCGTACATCCCGAAGACGCCGAACAGGGTGTTGGCGACGAAGCACGGGACGAAGCCGGGGTCTGAGCGCGCGGGGCCGGGCCAGCCGAGGACGAGGTCGCTCTGCGCCTTATCCTCGATGGTGAGTCGCTGCGCGCGGCGCTCGGTCAGCGCGGGCGCAGGCGGTAACTCTGCCTGTGGCGGGCGGTCGCCTTGCCAATCGCCGAACGCGGCGGCGACGGCGTTGACAGCATCTTGCGCCTTGATCGCGCCAACCACGACGATGACGGCGTCCTGCGGCGCGAAGTGGGTTTCGTGGAATTGCTTTAGATCATCGCGGGTGATGCGTTCGATGGTCTCGCGGTAGCCGGTCTGGCTCCAGTGATAGGGATGATTTTCCGGGTAGGCCAGCCCGCGGAAGGTCAACGCTGCCATACGTTGTGGATTGGTCTCGCGCTCCTGGATGTCGGTGAGGATTTCGGCGCGGGCTTTTTCCACTTGAGCTTTGTCGAACGCGGGATTGCGCAGCACGTCATTGAGGATGTCCAGCAGCAGCGGCAGGTGTTCGACCAGCCCGCGCGCGCCGAAACCGGTAGTGCGAACCCCCGCATCGATGCTGAAGCTGGCGGCGATGGACTCGATGGCCTCGTACAATTGCGCGAAGCTGCGCGTGCATGTGCCGCGTTCCAGCACGTCGGCGGTGAAGCCGGCCAGTCCGACCTTCTCCCTGGGGACATCGATGGCGCCGGCGAACAGGTAGCCGCTGACAACCACGGTGGGGCTGCTGAAGTTTTCGCGGGCCAGCACGGTGATACCGTTGGGTAGGACCTGGCGCACGATGTCGTCAGGGCCGGGCAAGGAAAGCGCGAGTTTGCGTTTGTGCATTGTTTCTCCAGGATGTCTTCTTGACGGTGCTGTAGTGTAACCACGAATCTGCACGAATTTTCACGAATAAAAACCAAGGCGAGGTGATATGTGAAGATTCGTGGTCAGACTTATTTTCTCGCCAGATACCAACCGGTAGTGCGATTTTGGGAGCGCAGGTAGGTTTGCGCGGCGCGCTGCACGTCCTCGGTGGTGACCGCGTCGATGTTGTCCAGGTAGCGCGTGAACCACTCGTAATCGGCGAAAATCTCGCTGTAACCCAGCCAGAACGCTTGATGGGTGGTGCTCTCGCTGGCGTAGGCGAAGAGTGCGCGCGCCTGTTGTTGCGCTTTCTCAAGTTCTGTCTGTGTGACGGGCGATTCTTGCAGCCGCTCGATTTCAGCCCACAGGGTTGCTTCGACATCTTCGAGGGTACGCCCCGGCCAGACGGTGGCCGCCAATTGGTAGAGGCCGGGATCGACGGTCGTCATCAGGCCGCCGTTGACGTCGATGGCGAATTCCTTTTCCACGAGCGCCTGGTACAGCCGGCTGGTGTGATTGGTGACGCCGCCGCCGACCAGGAAGCCCGACGCGCCCGCGAGCACGGCGTTGAGCACCGTCAGAGCAAAGAAATCTTCGTGGCGGGCGGCGGGGATGTGAAAGGCCACGTTGAGGTAGTCGGTTTGCCCGGCGCCTTCGACGACGACGCGCCGTTCGCCGCGCTGTGGCGGCTCAACGGCTGTGACCGGTGGGATTTCCGGCCCGGCCTCGATCCCGCCAAAGTACCGCTCGGTGATGCGCTCGATCTCTCCGGCGTTGAAGTCGCCGGCGATGGCGAGAATCGCGTTGTTGGGTGCGTAGTACGTGCGGTAGTAATCGCGCAGCATATCGCACGTCATCGTTTGCAGGTCGCAGAGGTGGCCGAGTGTCTCGTGCCCGTAGGGGTGGATGCGGTAGGCCGCTGCCGAGACCTCTTCGCCGAGCAGGAAGTGCGGCGAGTTTTCGTTGCCCTGCCGCTCGCTGATGATGACGGTGCGTTCAGATTCGACCTCGTCCGCGTCGAAGGCGGCGTTGCGCATACGGTCGGATTCGATGTCGAGCGCCACGGAAATTTTATGAGCCGGGAGGGTTTCGTAGTATGTAGTGAAATCGTACCACGTCATTCCGTTGAACACGCCACCCTCGCGGGCGACGGCTTCGTCGGCAGCGCCTTCGGGCCAACGCTCCGAGCCTTTGAACAGCATATGCTCGACCCAGTGCGAGATACCCGTCATCCCCTGGCGCTCGTTGCGCACGCCGGCCCGGTACCAGGCCCACACGCTGACCACCGGCGCCGCGTGGCTCTCGCGGATGAGAACTTGCAGGCCATTATCGAATTTCGTGCGTAATAATGTCATTCAAAACGCTCCCTTTGAAAAAGCGAATGGCGGATGGTGAATGGCAAATGGCGAATGGTGAATGGCGAATGGTGAATGGTGAATGGTGAATGGTGAATGAGTGCGTTTGAGCGCATTTCTTTACCCTTTCCCCCTATCTTTTCCCGTCTACCGTCTACCGTCTAATGTTTGCCGTCTACTCTAAAATCTCTTCGATGCCCACGCCGTTATAGCCGCGCCCGATGGCCATGTACAGGAATCCCATTTCGCGTACAAGGTGGGGGTCGTAGATGTTGCGCCCATCAATCAGAATGGGTTGTTTCATCGTGTCTCGAATGCGCGCCAGGTCCAGATTTTTGAACTCGTTCCACTCTGTCACCAGAACCAACGCGTCGGCGCCTTCTGCCAGGGCGTAAGGGCTATCCGCCATCTGGACTTCGGGCAGCAACCGCCGCGCGTTTTCCATCGCCACCGGGTCGTAGGCGCGGACTTTGGCGCGCTCGCGCAGCAAATCCCAAGCGATGTCCACAGAAGGCGCTTCGCGCATATCGTCGGTGTTGGGCTTGAAGGCCAATCCGAGCAGGCCGATGACTTTGCCTTCCAGACTGCCGCCGAGCAGTTTTTTGACCTTGCGGATGGGGGCCTTGCGTTGGTCGGTGTTGATGTCCATCACGGCGTGGATCAGTTGGGGATGCCGCCCGGCGAGTTCGGCCATGTACGCCAGGGCCTTCACATCCTTGGGAAAGCACGAGCCGCCCCAGCCAATGCCGGCATCGAGGAATGACCTGCCGATGCGTTTGTCCAACCCCATGCCGGAGGCAACCTCCTTCACGTCCGCGCCGAGCGCCTCGCAGATGTTGGCGATCTCGTTGATGAAGGAGATTTTGGCCGCCAGGAAGGCGTTGGACGCGTACTTGATCATCTCCGCCGTGCGCAGGTCGGTGATCATGATTGTGGAGCGCAGCGGCAGGTGCAGTTGGGCGACCTTTTCGGCGGCTTCGCGGTTGGTCGAGCCGAGGATCACACGGTCGGGGTTCATGAAGTCGGTAATGGCCGATCCTTCGCGCAAAAATTCAGGACAGGAGACCACGGCGAACTCCGGCGCGTCGGATCGCCGGTTGTGGACGATGTCTGCTACCCAGTCGCCCGTTCCGACCGGCACGGTGGATTTGTTGATGATAATGATGGGGTGATCGATGACGTCGGCGATGGATTCCGCCGCCATCCGCACGTAGCGCAGGTCGGCCTGCCCATCCACATCCGACGGTGTGCCCACGGCGATGAAGGCGTATTCGGCATCCTTGAGGGCTACGGCGTAGGACGTGGTGAAAATCAGCCGCCCGGCCTTCACGTTGCGCTCGACGACTTCTTCCAAACCCGGTTCGTAAATCGGCATGATGCCTTTATTGAGGTTCTCGATACGCGCTTCGTTGATATCCAGGCAAATCACCCGGTTGCCCAGGTCGGCAAAGCTGGCCCCACTCACCAATCCAACGTAGCCCACACCAATCACGGCGATATTCTTCATTTGGTTAGTCTCCTTGCGGTATGACACAGTGTATTGTTTGAAAGTTAGAGAATGATACCACAATTGCGATGTTTTCCAAGCTTTGGGGTATACTGATTTGGGAGGTAACTTGTAACTGGTAATTGGTGATTGGGGGGATGGAGATGATTGACCGAATTGGTGAGAGGACTACACCTATATGATGCGCCGCGTGCAGGAGCGTGGCGGCCTGGCGACGCACATCGGCCTGGGTGCGGGCATCGGCGCGGGCGGCCCTCACACCGCGACGTTCGATTTCGACGAACGGGCGCCGGTGGAGGCGGTGAAGCTATTGTCGGCGGTGCCGCTGGATGTGCTACGATAAGCGTCGAAATACCGCCCGCCCCGGTAGATCAGCCCCGTGCTCCAATCGTACACCCCGCCGCA
>DAOUAY010000219.1:0-2573 GCA_034432995.1 Anaerolineae bacterium
TTCATCAGCCAGCGCATACGACCGACGCCGACGCCGGCCGGCGTGGAACCGGCAGTGGCGATTTCCAGGCCGCCGGTGGCCCCGGCCTTCTGGAAGTCGCTGATGACGTGCTGGCGGATCTCCTCCGGGCTGCCGTTGCGCAGGAGCATCGGCGGGAGTTGGCCTTGGATGTAGGCGTCGGGCATTTTTTCGCGGATGAGGGCCGCATCGACGGTGGGGCCGTAGTTGACGACGCGGATGCCGAGTTCGTACTGCATTTCCAGCAGGTGGGCCATGGCGCTGTCGGAGTGCTGGTAGCGGCGGGCGTCGCCAGGGGCCATGGCTTCGAGGACGCGCTTGAGCACCGGGAAGCAGTATTCGCGGTAGAGCTTCTTGTTGAAGAGCGCGCAGTTGTCGTCGGTGATCCACCAGCCCGGCTCGGTGTTGCCGCTGAATTCGCGCAGCGCGGTGTTGAACTCGACCATTTTCTCCGCCAGGATGTCGCGGAAGCGGCGCATCAGGTCGGGATAGTCGTAGATCCAGTAGAAGACGGTCTCCGGCTTGAGCACGGACGCCATGATCGTCGCCGGGCCGCGACTGCCCGCGCCAAGTTTGGGCAGCGGCTTTCCGGCGGCCTTGCGCGCTTCCCATTCCGCCAGATACGGCTCCGGGATCGCCCACGCGCGGATGTCGGTGGCTTCAGCCTTGTCGAGGATGTCGGCGAAGGCGGCGGCGTCTTCCGGGCCGTCGCCGGCGTTGACGGCGGTGAGCCACGGGGTGCCGCCCTCGTAGTAGGTGAAGACGCAGTCGAAGAGGTTTTCGATGCGGTGCGGCTCGTTTTCCCAGGTGTCTTCGTTGAAGAAAGCGCGGCCCACGTGTTCCTGCAAGACGGCGTTGACCTCTTTGTGCAGCGCGTTGCGGTAGGCGGTGTCGTGGTAGTACCGCAGCGTCGAGGGCACGTTCTCGAACTCGAATATCCAGTGATCGTCCGGCGAGAACGAGAGCGCGCAGCGCGGCTTGTTGGTCGTGAATCTTTGGCACTGGGCGTTTTCTTCCCAGAAGGCTGCCGCGTCCAAATCTTTCGTCAGTTCCATAAACTCTTGTTCGATGATAGGCATTTTTTTCTCCCTAAAGGTAACCGCGAATCTCGCTAATCTACGCGAATCCATTAAAAATTGTACTAGGCAGAAGCATATTGCAATTTTGGTACACGGATGAACACGGAAAACACGGATTTCTTTCCCTGAAAATCCGTAGAATCCGTGAAATCCGTGTACGATTCTTCGATTCGTGATTGCAAGATCAACTTGACTACTACAGAATCCATTGAAAATTAGCGAAGATTCTGCGAATGCAGACATTCGCGTGATTCGCGGTTAAAATTGAAAAGGCGTTATTTATTCTTCAGCGCGTTGCCAACCTCGAACGCCGGTCCCAGGTATTCGCCGATCCCATAGTAGCCGCCGTCGTCGGGCGCCCAGAGGATCGGGTGGATTTTCTGGACGGAGAGCTTGCCGTCGGCGTCGAAGACGTCGGCGTCGGCCTTGATGTCGAGGATTTCGCCGACGAAGAGGGTATGCAGGCCGATTTCGAGGGTGTGCAGCAGCTTGCACTCCAGCGTCATCGGGAATTCGGCGACGTAGGGCGCATCCACCAAGTCACTCTTGACCGGCGTGAGGCCGGCGGCGGCGAACTTGTCCACGTCCCGCCCGGAGACCAGGCCGACGTAATCCGCCTCCTTGACGTACTGCTCCGAGGCGATGTTGACCGTGAACGCGCCGCGCGCGACGATGGCGCCGTAGGTGTACGTCGCCTTGCGCAGCGAGACGGAGACGCACGGCGGGCGGGAGCAGCAGATGCCGCCCCAGGCCGCCGCCATGAGGTTGGGTTTGCCGGCGTCGTCGTAGGTACCGATGATGAAGACGGGCGTAGGAAACACAATCGTTTTAGCGCCGCGAGATGTTTTCATAGGTTCTCCCTCCGTTATGACTTCCACTTTTCCAGACAATCTGGGCAGATGCCGTGGGTAAACGTGGCCCCGGAATGGGCTTCGACGTAGTTTTCCACTGTGATCCAGTTCCCGGTTTCATCTTGAATCTTGCGCCCGCACCACGCGCAGATGGGCACGAGGCCGCTCAGCGTTTCGATGGTAGCCAGCGCCTCCTGAAGTTTAGCGTTGCGCTGTTGTAATTCCTCGTTCTGCAAGGCCAATTGCGCATTGGCTTCTTCCAGTTGTCGTTGCAGTTTGCGCAGTGTCAGGTGAACATTCACCCGCGCCAGAATTTCTTCTACCTGAAAGGGCTTGGTCAAATAGTCCACGCCGCCCGCGGTGAAGGCTTTGACCTTATCCAGCGGTTCGTTGAGCGCGCTGATGAAGATGACGGGGATATTGGCCGTTTCCCGGTTGGCTTTTAGCCGTTCGCAGACCGTATACCCGTCCATGCCGGGCATCATAATGTCCAGCAGAATCAGATCGGGTGGGGCTGCCGCAGCCGCTACGAGCGCCTGCTCGCCGTTGGCCACTGCGTGCGCCTTGTATCCCTTCTGCGTCAGGATTTGGCTGAGCAAACGCAAATTGTCGGGCGTATCATCGA
>DAOUAY010000220.1:0-1956 GCA_034432995.1 Anaerolineae bacterium
ACCCTGACCAACCTGAGCGTCGCGCTCGGCGCTATTCCAGGCATCACCGTCACTCACCTCTACACCGATCCGGCGACCGCGCCGGAGCCGATCTGGCCGGAACTCTCCTTCCTCAATCGCCCCGACGTCCCCGACGCTTGGCGCAGCGTGTGGTACTTCGAGATTCAGGCTGGCGACGTGGCAGCCGATCTGTGGGGCAAGGTGCTGGAAATCCCAATCGTAGCGACGGCTGACAATTTCCCTGCTGGAAAACCTTACGCCGAAGTTCCGCCCGCGCGCATCGCCTTACAGCGCCCCGAGGACGCCGCGCCACGTTACACTTCCGGTCCGGCGAGCGGGTTGCTCCTCACCGACACACTACCCTCCAACGTCGTATTGACCGACGCCGCCTGGACGACTGACGGCACCGCAGTGGCTGCGTTACAGGCCGCATTGGATACCGACGCGGGCGTCTTCACCCAGGATACCGCGAGCCTCATCTACGCCGGCCTCGCGCCCACACAGGCCACACCGATCTCGTTCACATTGGACGGCGCCGGGCTGGTCACGTTCACGCTGCCGGCCGAGGCGCAACGCTTGCCGCTCGATACGCCGCTCTACGTGATCGCCCCGGCGACGCTGATCCGGGCGCAGCACGGCCCCAACGTCGTCAACGTCGGCGCGGGTATCGCCTACACTGACCCGTTCGGGGTGCAGTGGACGGCACAGTCGCAGCCGGTGATCGTGGAGGCGCACGGCGCGGCGGTGTGGGTGGATTACACCTGCAATGGCGGAACAGCTTCTTCGCCGGTTTACGTGATCGACGGTGAGTGTTACATTCCCGACGACGGATCTGCGGATGTGCGGATGTCCGTCACCGCCTACAATGCTGGCGATGCCATCGCCCGCGCCGTGACCGTCACGCTTATCTTGCCGGAGTGGGTCACGGTCACGGCGGCTTCACCCGCCTGGTCGGCGCTTGACGGGCAACGGGTCACGTGGGCGCTCGGCGACTTCGCGCCGGGGCAGTGGAAGCCATTCCAGGTGATGTTCCACGTTGAACCCGTCGAGGGTGGGGTAGACGCGCCGCTGGTGCGCAACCTGCTCGGCATTGACCACAGCGCCGGCGTGTTCTTCGACGATTATAGTCAGCAGATTGTGTCCGGGCAAGTAGGAGACGATTTCTGGTTCAAAGTGTATCGGACGACGCGCGGCGCGCAGGTCTACCTGCCGGTGGTGCTGCGCGCTTACGACACGCGCCCGGATTTGTTTATCACAGGCGTCACGGTCGCGCCGACGGACCCTGGCGCGTTCCAGGCACATATCATCAATCAAGGGCGCAGCGCGGCGCGTGATTTCTGGGTGGATGTTTTCCTCGACCCTGTCGCGTCGCCAGCCGTCAACCAGACCTGCATCGAATTGGGCTGTGTCTATCAGGCGGTGTGGTATGTGCCCGAATTACCGGCCGGAGCTACGCTGACGTTGCGCATCGCCGATACATACTACGACGCGACCTGGTCGCAATGGCCGCAGCCGGCCTATCCAGGCGGCGCGCATACCCTCTGGGCTTACGTGGATTCGTGGGGGCCGCCCAACCCGTGGGGCAGCGTCCAGGAAGCATTTGAAGACAACAACCTTTTCGGCCCGGCCACCTTCACAGTAGATGGCAAGCCGGCGCCGATGACGTCCTTGCGCCCGCTTCCCCCACGTCCGGCGCGGCCGTAGGTTCCACACCCACGAGCGGTAAAAATCTGTCAACGGATTGAACGGATTTCAACGGATTTTTTTCTTCCCAATCCGTTTCATCCGTTGAATCCGTTGATATTTTCGGAGAAGGAGACGATGATGAGACGATATGGTTTGATTGGCTTGAGCGCACTGATCCTGATGATGACCTTGGTGAGCAACACGGGCGGCGCAACGCTAGAAGCGGCGCCCGCCATCTCGCCGACGTGGACGCGCGTCGCGCCGCCGACG
>DAOUAY010000221.1:0-41286 GCA_034432995.1 Anaerolineae bacterium
CCCTCGATGGCACGATGCGGAATCAGCTCTTCGGGCACACCCTCGGCCCTAAGCTCTTCGGCAGATTTTCCGAAAGCCAGCGCAGCGGCCTGTGCAAAGATGTTGGCCATCAATAGATCGTGATGGCGAGCGATGGGACTGAGTCCTTTGGCGAAGCCGATCAAATCGCAAGGAATAAGCTTGGTTCCCTGATGGATAAGCTGATAGAAAGAATGTTGGCCATTCGTGCCCGGTTCGCCCCAATAGATCGGACCGGTTTGGTAGTCGACGCGCGTGCCATCCAAGGTGACAGATTTACCATTGCTCTCCATGGCCAACTGCTGCAAGTAAGCTGGAAATCGCTTGAGATAGTAAGAGTAGGGCAAGACGGCGACTGTCTGCGCACCAAAGAAATTGTTGTACCAAACACCCAGGAGACCAAGAAGTACAGGTAAATTGCAATGGAATGGCGCTGTCCGGAAATGCTCATCCATCGCATGGAAACCGGCCAGCATATCGCGGTAGTTCTCAGGACCAATCGCAATCATGGTCGACAGTCCAATTGCCGATTCCATCGAGTAACGACCACCCACCCAATCCCAGAAACCGAACATGTTGGCCGTGTCGATGCCGAATCTCCTCACCCTATCCTCATTGGTCGAGATCGCGACGAAATGGTAGGGGATAGCCCGTGTGTCGTTGTCGAGAGCGTTGAGCAGCCAGGCTCGCGCGCTGTCGGCATTGGTCATCGTTTCTATGGTTTTAAAAGTCTTGGAGGCAACGATAAACAGGGTCTCTTCCGGCTGCAAGCCCTTGACTGCTTCAAGAAAATCTGCCCCGGCCACATTCGAGACAAAGCGATACTTCATGGAGCGCTCGCTATATACCCTTAACGCTTCGTAGGCCATGGCTGGGCCAAGGTCGGACCCGCCGATCCCAATGTTAACTACATTGCAAATGCGTTTGCCGGTGTATCCCTTCCACGCGCCGGAGCGCACGCGATCAGCAAAGTCGGCCATCCTGTCCAACACAGCATACACACCGGGGATGACATCCTCGCCGTCCACATAAATATGAGCATCGCGTGGGGTGCGCAGTGCAACGTGAAGCACTGCGCGTCCCTCCGTACGGTTGATCTTTTCGCCGGAAAACATAGCATCGATGCGCTGACGCAACCCGCACTCATTTGCCAGATTCACAAGCAGCTTGACAGTGTCATCAGTAATGCGATTCTTGGAGTAATCGAGGTACAGTCCCTCCATCTCGCAGGTCATCCGCTCACCCCGCCCCGGGTCTTGGGCAAACAGCGTGCGGAGGTGTATATTCTTGACGGTCTGGTAGTGCGCCTGCAACGCTCGCCAGGCCGGTAAATCGACAAGTCCGGGCATACTGCCTCCTTTCAGTTCTTAGCGTTGGATGCGCGCCGAGCCACCTTTGGCGAACGCGCGGACTTGCTCGAGCGTCGCCATCGTCGTATCGCCGGGGAAGGTGGTCAGCAGCGCGCCGTGCGCCCACCCCAGGTTGACCGCTTCCTGCTCGGATGCGCCGGACAGCAGCCCATAGAAGAACCCCGCCGCGTAGCCGTCGCCGCCGCCGACGCGATCCAGCACGTCCAGCTCGCAGGTGGGCGATTGGTAGGTCTTCCCGTTGATCCAGGCAACCGCGCCCCAACTGTGCCGGTTGGTCGAATGGACCTCGCGCAGCGTGGTCGCCACGACCTTGACGTTCGGATACTTCGCAGTGACGTTGCCGATCATCCCAAAGAAAATGCTCGGGTCCAGCTTGGACTTGGCCGCGACCTCAGGGCCGGGGATGCCGAGGCCCATCTGCAAGTCCTCTTCGTTGCCGACGATCACATCGACGTTTTCGACGATGCGCTTGAGCACCTTCAGGGCGATCTCGTGTCCACCCCAGAGGTTCCACAGCTTGGCGCGGTAGTTGAGGTCGATGGACGTGATCGCGCCCGCGGCCTTGGCCGCCTTCATCGCCTCGATGATCAATTCACCCGTGGTTTCGGACAGCGCGGCGAAGATGCCGCCGCTGTGAAACCAGCGCGTGCGGTCGCCGAAAATCTTACCCCAGTCGAAGTCCCCCGGCTTGAGCTGCGCCGCGGCTTCGTTGCTGCGGTTGTAGAACACCACCGGTGCGCGCACGCCCTGCCCGCGGTCACTGTAGACCGTCGCCATGTTTGGACCGGTGACGCCGTTGTGCTCGAAGCGCTTGTAGAACGGGATGACGCCCATCGCGCGCACACGCTCTGCGATCAGATCACCGATAGGATAATCCACCATCGCCGACACAATGCCCGTCCGCAAACCGAAGCAATCGGCCAGGTTCGCCGCGACATTGAACTCGCCGCCGCTCACGTGAATATCGCAATGGGTCGCCTTGCGGAAAGGAATCACGCCCGGGTCCAACCGGTGGATCAGCCCCCCAAGCGATACCAGGTCCAGCACACGGTCTTGCAGTTCGCCTTCAGCGGACGGCTTCAGGTTCATACCGTATTTCATCGTTTACTCCTCGTTTCGTGTAGGTTTTTTGCAGCGGTTATAAACAGATTATACCGCAGAAAACACAAAATTCGCAGAAGATGGAAGGCGATTTCCCCCAGCGCCGCCGCGGCGATGAGCGCCGCCCCGCGAGCGTTGGCCTGAATCGGCTCTTGCAAGCGACACGTTGTACAGCCCGGCGCGCAGCGTGCGATCGTCCACGGGGGCGCGCTCGCCCCAGCTCCATGGCGTATAGATGACGCCATTGCTCCCGGCAGGCACGCGCTCGGCGATACGGTCCATCACTTTGTATACATCCGGGACGTTTTCCTCGATCAACAACTTGTCCCATGGCTGTTCTCCACTTCGCCGAAATTCAATCTTGACACTGTAAAGATTATGCGCTATAATCGTTGGTATGTCAACACCCAAAATGGTTGCAGCAGAAAAAAGCGCGTACCACCACGGCGATCTGAAGAACGCCCTCATCGAAGCCGGGATCGAGATTCTGGCTAGAGAGGGCGTGAACGGCCTGAGCTTACGCAAGGTCGCGCGTAAGGCGGGCGTGAGCCACGCCGCGCCCTACGCCCATTTCGCCGACAAACAGGCGTTGGTCGCCGCGATTGCCACCGATGGGCACGGGAAAATCCATGCCAGGTTCACGGGGATTATGGACCAGTATCCCGACGATCCGCTACGACAGCTCGTCGAGACGGCCTGGGCCTACGTCGAGTTCGGGTTCGAGGAGCCTGACCACTTCCGCATCACGTTCTCAGGGGCGGTAGAAAAGGAACGCGACTACCCGGCATTGGTGGAGATGACCGCGAACAACTTTGGCATCCTGCGCGACCTCGTCGTGCGCTGCCAGGCGGCGGGAATCCTGAACCCCGGCGAGCCGGATTTGGCGGCGGTCGGGGTGTGGGGACTGATTCACGGCTTTGTGTCGCTTATCCAGGAAGGCCAGGTCTCCCGCTCCGTCTTGGATCGCTACTCGCTGTGGGAGATGTTGATTTTCGTGCTCAACCAGGTTTCGCGGGTCAAGATCGACCTGGACGAATTCTCCCCTCACAGTACAACGATTACTTCGCCTCCAGCCGGATGAGGCTCTCCGTACCGCGAACGATGCGTCGCTCCCCACCCCCGGACGGCGCAGGAACGGCTTGCGCGCAGGCATAGCCCGGCGCGGTCAGTTCGGCCCAGAAGGTGTCTTGCGAAAGGGTGATCGTCAGGCCGGCGGCGTCTTCGCGGATGCCGGTGACTTCGGCGGTGGCGTAGTGCAGCGTGATGTCCGGCCTGAGTTGCCATTCCAGCGGCAGGATCAATCCGCGGCGGGCGGGCAGGCGCAGAGGATGCCCACCGAATAGCGCCTCGCCGCGAGAGGCCACGGTCGTCTCCACTGGATCGTCCTGGTAGTTGTTGGCGAACAGGAAGCTGCCGCGTTCCCCACGGCTGAGGTGGACGTCAGCCCAATCGCCGAGTGTGAAGAGCGGCGCGCAGCCCATACGTGAAGCAATCTGCTCCACGATGTCCAAATCTTCGAGCGTGTTGGCGGCGAGGGCTGCGCCGAGCAGCATCACAGTCCCCTGCCCCAGGCGTTGGGTGAACCCCACCGGCGCGCCTGCGTAAGTCGCCCAGACCTCGGCGAAATCTCCGGCGTAAGTCTCCACAAACGAAACCGGCACATCGTCATAGTCGAAGGCCGTGATCAAACGCGAAGTGAACGGCGGATCACTGTTTGCCGTAACGACGGCCAAGGCATCCCGCAGAAGCGTGCAAGGACGCCCGTTTTCATCCTCGCGGGGCAGTCGCCCGACGATGACGACCTTCCCGCCAGCCTCGACGTAATCCACCAGCTTGCGCTGCACCGCTGCCTCACAGGTTTGATCGAGCATCGCCCACAACAGCGGATGGCGGGTGACATCAAGCGCGGCGCGGCAAAGGTCCAGCGCGGCGAACGGGCGGTGCGTCAGGGCCAGGCCGCGGGCGATGAAGTCGAACAGGATGACGTCCCGCTGATGGGTGAGGATGCCGGTGACGGCTTGCGTCGCGGGGAGATTCACCTCGGTCATGAAATCGTCCAGCCGGAAGCCGATGGTCGTGACGGTTGCGGGCCGGGCGCGCGTCAGGGCGTCACCGTAGGCAGCCAGAACGCGCGAAAGCTGCGGGTAGCGATGGTAGTGGCGGCGCAGCGTCCCGTCCTTGCGCACCGGATGCCCCCAGTCGTGGCGCTTGACGGGACTCAGGAGCGGGTCGTTCTCGCCGTCGCAGAACAGGTAATGGTTGAAGGCGCGCATCCCGCAGGCGAGGCTCAGGCGGGTATGCAGGTCGTAGAGGGACGTCTGCCCGTTGCCGAAGTCCTGGTTGCCGCCGGCCTGGAATTCGATGGAGAACAGCGGTTGCTGCGGGTTCTGCAGGGCCGCCGTCATCGCGTTGACCAGCAAAATGTGGTGGAGGTTGCTCTCGCCGATGGTCAGGGGATACACGTCCGTTGCGCTGATAACGCCGTCCAGCGCCATGACCTCGGCCAGTTGCGAGAGGCCGATGGGAAACGTCTTGCCGCCGTTGCCGAAGCCGTGGATGTTGAAGACGGGCGGGACGTCCAACCCGAGGGCGCGCGCCGTATCGAGCAGGAAAGCGGCATAATCGCGCAGATAACGGCGGTAGAAGCGGCGATAGTCGGCGACGAGGCGGCTCACAAAAGGGGCATGGGGCAGGGCGAGTTGCTCGCGCAGCGATTCCAGCGGGACATCGAAGGGATAGTGATCGCGCAGAGCATCGCCGTAAGTCTGCTTGAGGTAGGCTAAGAAACGAGCCAGCGTGTCGGGATTGAGGTCGAAGATGTTCCTGACCCACTGCATCATCCCCATTTCGTTGTCCAGTTGCACCAGGACGATGGGGCCTCCGCGCGTGATCTGGCGCGGGGCAAGCACGCCGAACACGGCCTCATACCAGTCGGCGGCGCAGCGCAGAAAATCCGGGTGCAGGTAACTGGCGAGATTCTGCGTCTGTCCGTTCTGGTTGATGAAGGCCGCCTGGGGATAACGCTCGAACACCCACGGCGGGATGCCCTCGTTGATGGTTTCGGCCATGATGTAGGGGCCGGGCCGGGCGATGACGTACAACCCTAGCGCGTGGGCCAGGTCGAGGAAGCCGGCCAGGTCGCGCAGGGGATGCGTGCGCCCGTCGAAGTCCGGCGCGCCGGGCGACGGTTGGTGCCACAGCCAGGGGATGTAGCTGGCAACGGCGTCGAAACCGGCGGCTTGCAGCAAGTCCAGGCGGTGCGCCCACTGGTCGGCAGGTGTGCGAAAGTAGTGGAACTCGCCGGCCTGCAACAGGACAGGCTGCTCGTCAATCCAGAACAAACCCTCGGCAGCGTCAAATGTGCGCATCAGGATACCTCTTCGGAAATAGTCAGATAGTTGTTAGTCTTGTAGTCAAGGAGTCGTTAGTCTTGTAGTCAAGGAGTCGTTAGTCTTGTAGTCGAGTAGTCATTAGTAGTGAACCCCAGGATGGCAAGCGCGCGTTGAATCCACGGGCTGTGCGTGTACACGTCCCAGATCAGCCCGCTCAGGTAATTTTCGATCAGCAGCAGCGCGCAGCCCTTGTTGATGCCGTACACGGCCTGGCTGTACCACGGCGGGGCGGCGTCCAGCGTGAACGCATCGTAGAAGCCATACGGCCCCCAGGTTTGCGGGTGCGCGCGGCGCAGGTACGCCAGCATGTCCAGCGTCAGGTCGGGGATGAAGGGCAAGCAGGCCGTGGCGTTGCTGATGGAGACGACGCCGTTGGGACGCAGCGGCACGAGGGCTGGCGGCGCGCCCGATACGTCGTAGCCCCAGGGCGTGTCGCCGCAGCCGATGCCCCAGCAGTGCTCGTGATAGCTGCGGAACTCGTCCGCGTGCGCCAGGCAGAACGCGCGATTGGCGAAGGCAGCCAGTCGGGTGTTCTCGAACCAGTCCACGCCGTCGGGATCGAGATAACGGGCGGCGTCCAGCCAGGCTTCGGTGTACTGGTAGGCGAAGAGCGTCCCACCTGGATTGATGATGACCGGTTGGCCTTCGTAGTCACCCACCGCGCGGTCGAAGCCGCGATAAAGCGCGCGCGCCAGCTCCGGCTTCAACACGGGGGCTGCTTGCAAATACAGCATCTTTTGCTCGGCAGCCATATCCCAATGCCCCACAAAACCGGGACTGCCGCCGACATAATCGCCGCCGGCATCCGGGTTGTAGGCCATACGGTACAGCGTGCGACCGTCCCGTTCGACGATGAAGGCGCGCCAGTCCACCCGCTCCAAAAGCTGTTGGGCCAGCGCCTCGATGTTAGCGTCGCGGAAGTAAGCCGCCGCCGTGATGACGCCGTTGAGACACAAGGCCGTGTCGATGGTGGAAAATTCGCACGTGCGCCAACGCGCGCCGCTCTGCATATCCACGAAATGGGCGAAGAAGCCAAACCGGTGCTCGACGCGCTGCAACAGCGTCGTCAGAGTGCGCCGGACAATGCCGAGAGCGTCCGCGCGGTCTGTGTGACCCCGTTCAACCGCGATCACCCAGGCGCTCAGCGCAAAGCCCACGGACGCGATGGAGGCGATCTGCGGCTTGCGGGTCACGTCTACGGTCAGGCCAAAGCCGGGGCTGCGCGGGTCGAGATTGGTGAAGTCGCGGAAAAAGTCCAGCGCGCCTTGCAGTTCTTGCTCTAAAAGTTGATGGTTGGGCATTGGGTTCTCCTGCGAAAATCGTCGCATAGTCGTTAGTCTTGTAGTCGAATAGTCGGAACGCCATTTTCGTGCTACATGGAGTGCGTTAGCAGCCGCGTCTCCTGGGAAATAAGTCAAAAGTCGAAAGTGGAGACTTTGGACATCGGACTTTGGACTTTCGACTATTTCAAGGCGTCGAGATATTTGAGCGACGATTCGCGCTGGATGAACGCCGTGGGAATGCGGAACGGCTCTGGCAATTGCGCGTTGTCCAGGTAGTCGAACAGCCAGGTTGCGGCGGTCAGCCCCCACAGGAAGCGCGAAGCGCCGATGGTGGAAAGTCCAGGCTGCATGTATTGGGCGATCCGGATGTCGTCGAAGCCGACGATGGCGATATCGTCGGGCGCTTTCAAACCGTGTTCTTTCATCGCTTTGATGAAGCCAATCGCCATTTGATCGTTGGCGCAGAAGACCGCTTCGGGCACATCCCCGCCGGCGATGCAGGTTTGGGCCGCGTCGTAGCCCGATTTCTCGAAGAAGTTGCCCTGATAGGTCGGCACACTCAGCCCGTGTCGAGCCGCTGCGCCTAAAAATGTCTCGGTGCGCTCAGTGTTGTCGAAAGAGTCCAGCGCGCCGGCCACGTAGGCCAGACGGCGCAGTCCCTGCCGGTACAGATGATCGAAGGCTTCCACCACACCAGGCCGGTTGTCGAGCAACAAGGGAAAGATGTAGTCTGCTTCCAGATGACGATCCAGCACGACGACAGGGAACGTCGGCGCTGCCAGCCGGAGGACAAGGTCGCTGGAAATTTTGGAATCGAAGACGATGGCCCCGTCCACCTGCCGGTGGGTGAAAACTCTGCGTTCGACCTGGCTCTCCGGGCACACGATAAGGTCGTAGTCGGTTTGCAGGACGGCCTCGTGGATGCCTTCGAGGATGTCCTCGTAAAAGGCGCCGCTGAAGCGCGTGATGAATACGCCAATCGTGCGCGACTTGCGCTTTTTGAGATGCCGGGCGAAGGCGTTGGGATGGTAATTGATTTCCTCGGCGGCCTGCAAGATACGCTGGCGCGTCTCCTCGCTGATGGTGCCCGTAGCGTTGAGGGCATACGATGCTGCGGTGATGGATACTCCGGCGCGGTGCGCCACGTCTTTGATGGTCGGCATAGGTCTCCTATGGTTTGACGAGATGCAGGCGTTCCAGCCCCTGTTGAATGTGAACATTATGCATCGCAATGTTGTGTACGGTGTCGTTTTCGTAGTTCGCCAGCATCAGCAACGAGATGCCTTTGTCGATGCCGATCACGTCGCTGGCGAACCAGTTTTTGGTCAGGTTGTAAGCGTCCTTGAAGCCGTAGCGTCCTTTCAACGGCTCCAGCGTGTAGTAGTTGCGCATGGCCTGTTGCGTCTGTTCGGGCGTGAAGATGATCGAGCCGATAGCGCCTGCCGGTGGAATCGTGTCGTCTATGAAGTGCGCCTTGTTGTCGTAGCCGGAGGGCGGCGCGCCATAAAGCCCGTTGTAGCCGCCCGGCCCGTCGCAGGCGCTCAAGCCCCAGGCGTCGGGACCTAACGTCTCGTACTTGGCGTCCATAGCCGTCGCAAAGCGGTAGTGCGCCAGCGACGCCTCGACGGAATTCACGAACCAGTCCACACCTTTTTGATCCACGTACCCGCGAAAGTCGATCCAGGCGTGGCTGTACTGGTAGGTGAAAATCGAACCGAACCACGAGTGGATGAAAGGCTGCCCTTCCGCGTACTTGCCGTAATGGCGTGTGAACGTGTAGTACGGTTTTTCGTCCAGCGGATAAGTGTCCGAACCGGCAGCCAGTACGTAGAGCATCAGTTGCTCGGCGTAGAAGTCCCAATGACCCTCGAAGCCTTTTTCGGGGCGATAAGCCATATAAAACATCGAACGAGACGGGTCCACAAACCAGGGCCAGTTCACGGCGGCGTAGATTTGCTCAGCTTTGACGGCCACATCGCCGCCGAAATACTCGCCGGCGGTCAGCACGCCCATAAGCAGGATCGCCGTGTCGATGTTGGAAACTTCGCTGTTCCAGGCGCGCTTACCGTTGCTCATGTTGACGAAGTGATAGTAGAAGCCCTCGGTGCGTTCCATACCGAGCAATGTGTCCAAAGTGCCCGCGGCCCGCTCGTAGCCTTCCTGCCGGGTGATGTAACCCTTCTCGACGCCGACGACGTAAGCCGTCAACCCAAAGCCGACTGAGGCGATGCTGGCAACGCCCTCGGAGCCGGGATAGCGGTCGCGGATCAGGCCGTAGCCGGGGCTGCTGGCGTCCGTGTTGGCTTGCTCCCAGAAGAAGTCGAACGCGCCTTTCATTTCGAAGGCGACGATGTCCTCGATCGCATGTGGCTCCGGCGTGGGGGACGGCGTGAAGGTTGAAGTGGCAGACGGCGCAAGCGTCGCGGTCGGCGTTACTGGCGTAAGCGTGGACGGCGCGGCGCACGCGGCAAGCAGCAGCGCCAATATCAAAAGCGCGTGGACAAAGCGTACTCTATTCACCGGTCAACCCCGACCTTTCGATAGATTCGACGAACCATTTCTGCAAGACGAAATACATCACCAGCAGGGGCAGAATGATCAAAAACGTGCCGCTCATCTTGACTGCTTCGTTCAACCGGTCGAAGATGTTCACCATGCCCGGCGGGTACAGATTTTCGTAGGCTTGCGTGAATTTGGCAAGTTGCATGGGCAAGGTCTGAATCCCGCCTTCGAGGAACACCACGGTCAGGTACGTCTCGTTCCAGTACCACACGACCGAGAAGATGATAGACACGATGAACGCTGGAATCGCCCCCGGCAACGCGACGCGGATGAAAATCCCCAAGTCCGAAGCGCCGTCTAGCCGCGCGGCTTCTTCCAGCGCGCGCGGGAGCGAGAGAAAAGTCTGGTAGAAAATCAGGATAAAAATCGCGCTTTTGAATCCCTGTCCGAGCACCGCCGGCAACACCAACGACCATAGACTGCCCAACAACCCGAACCGCCGGTAGGTGAGCATCTGCGGGATGACCGTGTTCTGCGACGGGATGATGAACGTGGCAAAAATCAGCAGGAAAAGCAGGTTCTTGCCCCAGAAGCGATAGCGCGCCAGCCCGTAGCCCACCAGCGCCGCCACACAGACTTGCAGCAACGACGGCGTCACGCTGACCAGGATCGTGGAGAGCAAGGTCTGCGGATAGGCCAGCACGCGAAAAGCCTTCACATAGTTGCCCAGGTAGGGCTGCGCGGGAATCCACTGCACCATAGGATTGAGCAAATCCTGCGGGCTTTTAAGGCTGTTGACGAACATGTAGAGCAGCGGGTAGAGATAGACGAAGCCGATAGCGATCAACACCGCGTAGACGAAAATCATCGGCAAGACGCCATGGCGGCTGCGGCTGCCGAGCAGTCGTAACTTGAGCGCGTCGCGTGTCATCCGTGATTTTTTCATCATCCCCCCGAAAGTAAACCGCTAATCTCGCTAATCTACGCGAATATCAGAAAAATTAGCAAAAATTGTACTAGCAGAAGCATGTTGCAATTTTGGTACACGGATGAACACGGAAAACACGGATTTCTTTCCCCAAAAATCCGTAGAATCCGTGAAATCCGTGTACGATTCTTCGATTCGTGATTGCAAGATCATCTTGACGACTACAAAAATTCGCGTGGATTCTGCGAATGTAGACATTCGCGGTAAAAAATATAGTCCTCGTTGGTGTGGATTGCCATAGTCTCATAGCTCACCTTTAGTGCGCGTCCGCAGCAGCGCGAAGCTCCCTAGCAGGAGCAGAATCAGCACTATGAAGTACAAAAACGACATGGCGCTGGCATACCCGATGCCGCCTTCGACCCGGTATGTCTGGGCATAGACGTAACGAATCACCTTGTTTTCCGAGAAGTGCGAGAGTGTGATGATCGTGTAGAAGGCGTTGATGAGCGTCGTCGTCGAAAGGGCCGGCAGCGTGATCTTCCAGAACGTCTCCCAGCCCGACGCGCCGTCCACCGAGGCCGCTTCGTAAATGGACTGGTCTATCTTTTGCAGGCTGGAAAGATAGATGAGAATCTGCACGCCGGAAAACCACAGGATGAGGATGAAAGAGGTGAGCACGTATTGAATGGGATTGCGCAAATAGGGCGGCACCTGTGCCAGCGCGTTGACGATGAGGGGCGAGTTGGCGACCTGCGGCGCGGCGGTCACGCCCTGCGCCGCCAGTTCCCGGATGACCGGCCCGCTGGTGATGACGACCGGCAGGAAGAAGATGACGCGGAACAGCCCCCGGAAGCGGAAATCCATGTTCAGGAACAGCGCGATGATCAGCGCAAAAATCAGCACGATCGGCACCGACACCAGCGTTTCGACGGCGTACTCGATGAGCAATTGCACGAACGTCGGGTCGGTGAGCAGGGCGCGGGTGTAATTCTGCCAGGCGACGAAGCTCATCTGGATGCCGGTGGCTGTCACGGTGACGTTGTTCAGGCTGTAGCGGAAGGTCTCCACCAGGGGCGCAACCGTGAACAGCGCAAATCCCACGATCCACAACAGCACGAACCCGTAGCCGTACAGAGCCTCGCGCGCACGAAAAGAAAGTTCCCGCCGGGGACGTCTGCCTGTGGTCACGGCGTCACCTCCCGAACAGGGTCACCGAGGACACAGAGATCACAGAGGGAAAAAATCTCTGAGTGCTCTGTGCTCTCTGGGCCTAAATACGGAAAATATCCGTTAAAATCCGTTGAATCCGTTGACAAAAACCTCGATATGCCGCTGTCGAGCAGCACGGCGTCTTTGGCCGGGATGTCCACGCCCTGAATGCGCACCGGTTGGTCCGTGTAGTTGACGATGATCTGCTTGCCGTTGGCGTAGCGCGTCGCCGACACGCCGTCGGCGAGGGTTTCGCGCGCCACGATAGGCTGCCCGCGCACCGGCCCTAGCAGGCGATTCAGCCACGTGTAGGCTTGCTTCACTTCGTCGCCCCACTGCTGGTACGAGGAGGTGTAAATCCAGCGCGAACTGGTATTGAGGATGCCGGTCGTCCCTTCATGGGTGAGGAAGAACGAAGGGTAGACGCCGAAATCGGCGTGGCGCAGCAAATCGTCCTGCACGTTGGAGGAGAAGTTCAAGGCCGGGCCGTACAGCGGGATGTAGCCGGACAGCACCGTCTGCACGAACGGCACGGTCTCGCTCGTGTAGATGTAGCCGCTATCCGCGATTGGAACGTCGTAATAGGCCGCGGTGTAAGCCCACAGGTAATCGTTGGGCCGGTAGAAAGCCGTCGCCGCGCCGTCTTCCGCCAATAACCCTTGATAGGCGCGCATGGCGTCCTCGCGGTTGGCGAAGCGCCCGTCCCGGAAATCGCTGTACAGCATGAAGCCAAGACCGTCTACAGCCAGACCCGCGCCCAGTTCTTCCGTCGCCTGGGCGCTGAGGGCGGCGTAGCGGCGGGCCAGCGCGTCCAGGTTGAAGTAGAAGGTGCGTTTGTTGCGGCTCGCGCCTTGCAACGCGGAGCGCATAATGGACATCGCCAGATCGTAACGGCGGGAGTAGCCACTTTCATTTTGCAGCGCCGCCTGCGGATCGAGGTACAGCGAGAGCCGCCCACCCTGCGCGGCGATGTCGTCCGCCAGCGCGCGCGCGTCGCGCAGGGTGCCCAGGGCGCGCTCCACCCGCAGCTTCGTCGGCGGCATGGTCGCCGCGCCGAGCGGCTGCCAGCCGTAGATCACGACCTCCGGATTCGGCAGCGCCAGATCGGCCAGAATGGCCTGCATCTGCGCGATCGTCGTCATCGGAATGGCGCGCTGCCAGAACAGCACCTTCTCCTTTTCCGCCCCCAGGAATTCCAGGCGGATGCCGATGTCGCCGCCGGCGTCGTTTTCGGGCCGCAGTACGCCCTGTTCCAGCAGGTATTGCTGATAGCTGCGCGCCATGCCCACGTAGTCGCTGTCGTCGCCGGTGAGGAAGCGGTAATGGATGACCACGTCGAACGTGTTGGTGCGCGGCTGGATCATCGTCACGCCCGCCCCGGCGCGGTTGGTCGGCTGGAAGTAGCTCTCGTTGTAGATGAAGGCGTTATAGATGAAGTTGAAGTTCGTGATGATGCCGGCCGGATGCGCCTGAAGCTCGCCGTAAGCCGCGCCCTTTTCCACAATGGCGATGTAGGCGTTTTGCTTTTCGCCGTGGACCATGCCGCTCACCGGCAGGGAGAGTGGGTATGCCGGTCTGACCTGTGGATCGAAGGGCCGCGCGCCGGTCATCCCCAGGTCGGCGCCGTAGTAGCGCCCGTAGAACATCGTCTGGGCTTTGGTCTGCGCGGCAAAGCGGATGAGACTGCCGCACCCGTCGGGGATGAGCATGTAGCCGGAAACCTGATCGTTCCTGGTCGCGCCGAAGAAGGGATACACGTAAATCATGTACAGCCGGACGTTGCCGGTCTCGGCAATAGATACAGAAGGGATCGCCACCCGCACGCCCGCACTTTCCAGAGTGACAGTGATCCCCACGGAAATGCCGATGTCGGCAAACGTGACCTGCGCCGCAAAGCCCTGGTCAATCGTCGCAACCGTCATCTCTGGGGCGGCGGTCGTGATCGAGACGCGGCGCGGCGTTGCCTTCTCGTCCAGGTAGTCCAGGCTGATGCCGCTGCGCGCGAAGGCCGTCCAGGTCTTGTTCAGCTTGTCGCCCGGCTCGGTCTCGTCCAGATTGGAATGCCAGACGTAGCCGCTGCGTTTGTCCACCACTTTGAAGGCGAGCGTGCTCCGGTCGAAGTAAAGCTGGAAGTTCGCATTTTCCGCCGCCAACTCGTAAGTATCGGGGATGCCGGCGGGATGCGCAGCATTGGCCTGGATCGGGAGCGGCCCCGCGATCCAGCCGAACAACCAGGCGCACACGAGCAAGCTATGCGCGATCCGTCTCATCTCAACCCCGCAATCCTAACTCCTGGACGATTGCCAGGACGAAGTCGAACACCTGCCCGAACAGGATGTAGAGGATGTAGACCGTCAGCGCGATCATCGCCATGGTGAAGAACGTCAGCAGAATCGTGCGGACGGTCTCCGCGAACGAATAATTATGCACTTCCTTGACCATGATGAAGAACATCAACACCGTCCAGGCCCACATCAGGTCTTGCGAGAAGGAGAATACGAAAATCTCGTTCAGGGTGAGCACGTTGGAGAGCAACGCAATGGGCAGGGCGAACAGCGCGTAGGGGAACAGGCTGTAGGCCGTCCCTATGACCACGTCGCGGACGCGGCCTTCGCCGTCGCTGATCGTCGAAACCAGGTAGTTGGCCGTATTCCACAGGAGCAACAAGACGACGACCGTGACGATCTCATTTTCCACCCGGATGTCCGACAGATAGGCGTAGGGGCTGAACGGGAAAGCGGTGACGTACAGCGTCAGCACCCGCGCCACGATCACCCACAGGTAGACCAACAGCGCAAACGTCAGGCTGCCGCGCAGGTTGCGCTTGATGTAGTAGAAGCTGTCCGCCGGTTTTTTGATGAAGCGGACCATGAAGGCCAGGTCATCCACCAGCTTGAAGCGCGTCCAGCCCCGCACGCGGGCGCGCCAGGGCGCGAACCAACCATACCGCCGGTCGCCCCACGCGATGCCCTTCTGCACGACCGAGAGCGCGAGCAGCCCGATGATGAAGGGGCCTAGCGTGCGCTGCAACACGACGTTGCGCAGTTCCCAAAAAGCCTGCGAGTAGCCGTTGCGATCTTCGGCGTAGCGATAGGCTTGCAGGGCGGCGGGATAGTTCTGTTCCTTGAAGTAGGCGTCGGCCAATCCCTGGTAAGCCATGATGAAGGAGCCGTTGTAGTTCAGCGTCTCATCGAAATAGGGTTTGGCCTCGCTGTAGAATCCCTCCATGTACAGCCGCACGCCCCGATGCACGACGTCGGCGAAAGCGGTCGTGCGGTACACGACGAGCGCGTTCTTGTCCTTGTCGAGCACGTAGATGTGGTCGCCGTAGCGCGCGATGCCGGTGGGATTGCGCAGCGTCCCCAGGCGTTGTTCGCCGGTGTCTTTGGCGTCGAAGACGAAGAGTAGCGTGCCGTGCTGGTCGTACTCGAAGACCTTGCCGTCCCCGTCCACGGCGACGAGCAGGCCGTCGTCGCCGACGTGGATATCGCGGAACGACGAGGAGCCTTCGGCGTCGGGGAAGATGTTGCGACCCGCAATGGTGAATTTGCGGATGCTGCGGCGCGGCAGCGTGCCCGCCGTCACGGTGTACAGCATAGACTGGCTGTCAATCGCCAGGTTGGAGGGCGACGCCGCTTCGTTTTTGATGAGCTGATCCAGTTGCTCCGCCGTGAGGAACAGCCGTTGCAAAATCATCTTCAGCGACATGCTTGCCGTATTGGCCCCGAAGTAGCCGATGAAGCGCCCGTCGGGATTCAGCAGCGCCAAGCCGTCCACCAGCCCTTCGCTGACGACGTAGATGTTGCGGCGCACATCCACCGCGAGTTTGCGCGGCAGGAATTCGCGGCGCTGGCCGAACAGCGGCTCGGCGGGACGGCCAAACTGCTGCGCAAGCTGCCCGTCCTCGTCGAAGATGAACACAGCGTTGTGCGTCGCGTCGGCCACGTAGACGGCGCCCCGGTCATCCACGAAGACGCCGGTTGGTTTCGCCAGCACATCCTTGCCATACTCAGCCACGACCGCCAAATTCTCCAGCTTCACCACCCGCTTGTTGCCGGCGTCGGCGATGTACAGCGCGCCGTCGGCGGTCACGAAGAGGTCTTCCGCGCCGGAGATCGGCAGGTCCACTTCGGTGAGAGGCGTGTAGGCGTCCTGCGTCATGTAGAGACGGCGGCCCGGCCCCGGCGTCCAGGTCGTATAGGGCGCATCGGCCCGCACCTGCGCCGCCAGCAGGACCGTCAAAATCATTACACAGAACAACGCCAATTTTTTCATTGTTTGAGACCCGAATGTGACATGGTGCTCATCACCTGGCTTTGCAGGAAGATGAAGATGATGAGATTGGGCAAGAACACGATCAACGACGCCGCTGCCGCAATGCCCTGTCCGGCGACGACGTTCGCGCCGGTGGCGCTCGAAGTCAGCGTCGAAAGGTAGAAGGCGAAGGTCTTGAGGCTTTCGTTGTTGACGTACATAGCGGACGTGTCCACGTTGTTCCAGGCCGCCTGGAACGTCAGGATCGCAATCGTGGCAATCGCCGGGCGGATCATCGGCAGGATGACGTTCCAGTAGATGCCCAGATCCGAAGCGCCGTCAATCTGCGCGGCCTCGATCACCTCGTTGGGGATGCCGTCTATGAATTGCTTGATGAGGAACAGCCCCACCGGCATCGCCAGCGCGGGCAAGATATGCACCAGAAACGTGTCCAGCAGACTCAACCGCTGAATGATGAGAAAGCGCGGAATGGTGACGGCAATCGGGACGAACATCAGCGCCAGGGTGTTGATAGCGAAAAGCGTCTGTTTCAGGGCGAAACGTTTCTTGGACAGCGCGTAAGCCGCCGTCGAAGAGACCACAATGGAAGCCCCCACCGTGACCAGCGTGATCAAGACGCTGTTGAACAAGTAACGGCTCACCGGCACATTGGAAGTCGAAAGCCGCGCGAACAGGTCGGTGAAGTTCTTCAGCGTCGGATTCACCACGAAAAAACGCGGCGGATACGCGAACAGCTCGTCCGGCGGCTTGAAGGCGTGCGAGAAGATGAACAGCATCGGCAGCAGCATGAAGGCCGCCAGCGGCAGCAAAATCGCGTAGAACTTCACCTGGCTAGGGTGAAAGCCCTTCGGATTCATGCCGCTGTTGCGCAGCCCGAACCGACTCCTGCCTCTTGCCCCTTGCCTCTTGCCTCATGATGAAGCCTCCTCCCGGAACAGCCGGTTCGACAGGCGGGTGAAGAACAACACCATCAGCAGCAAGACGACCGATCCCGCCGCCGCGTAGCCCATCTCGTAACGCAGGAACCCGAAATCCTCGATGTGATTGACGATCAACTGCCCGGCGTACTGCGGCGTGGGATTGCTGCCCGACAACACCACGCCAATCGTCCCGGCCTGGAACGTGGACACAATCGCCATCACCGCCCCGAAGAGCATCTGCGGCTTCATCGAGGGAATCGTGATGTAGAAAATCTCCTGCCAGCGACTGCTGATGCCATCGATGCTGCCGGCTTCGTACAACTCCGGGTTGATTTCCAGCAGCCCGGCCAGCATCGCCAAAAATCCCACGCCCATACTGCTCCACAGCGTCACCACGATCATGATCGTCATCAAATACTGCGGCGACTGCAACCACTGAATCGGGGCCTGGACGAGGTTCAGGTTCAGCAGCAGGCTGTTGAGATAGCCGTTGGGGTCGCCGCTGAAGAGCGTCTGCCACACCACCGCCATGGCGACGCCGCCGGTCATCGAGGGCGAGTACAGAATGAGCGCGAAAATCGTGCGCGGCGTTTTGGGAAGCTGCGCCAACATCCAGGCCAGCAAGAACGCCAGCGCGTAGCCCCCCGGCCCCACCAACACCGCGAACTTGATCGTGTTGGGCAGGACGTACTTCATGAAAATGTCGTCCTGCGTAATCAGCGTGATGTAGTTCCGCAAGCCGTCGAAGCGCGGCGTCTGAATCGAATCGAAGAAGGTGAAGGACAGGAAAAACGCCACCAGCACCGGCACGGCGATGAAGATGATGAACAACAGCGCGTAAGCCGACAGGAAAGCGTAGGCGCTCGCCTCTTTGGTGCGCCAGTTTCGCCAGGCAGCCTGCCGTGAGCCGGGCCGAACGGCCAACAGTCTAGTCGTCATCGGCCATCCACCCCTTCACCATCTCGATGCTCGGAATGGTGACGTCGCGCACGCGGACGCCATCCACGGTGTAGCCGAACTCTTCCATCTTGCGCAGAATTTCGCGGTCGATGATCGTGATCGAGGCGTCAATCGCCACGCGCGGATTCACCCCGTCGAACACGATGCGGTTCCAGACGTTGCTCAGTTCGCGCTCCTGCATGTAACTGCCGGGCAATTTGACCGGTTCCTGCAACCATTCCCATTGCTCCAGAATCACATCCTTGTGGCGCTGCGGAATCGGCGCGTAGCGGAAGGCTTCCACGTTGGCCGAGTTCCACAAGTATTCGAGGCCGTAGTTCATGATGAGCTGCTCCTGGAACGCGACCTGCGTTTCGGTGGACATCCACCACTTCATGAAAGTCCAGGCTTCTGAGGGCCGGTTGGTGTTGGCGAACATGAGCGCCGCCTGCGCCGAACCGGTCGCGTAGCGGTACTCCTGTCCATCGGGCGCGACCGTCGCCGGATAGAGGTCGATGTCCCACAACCCTTCGACTTCCGGCGCGGCGGTGAGCAGCTTGAGATAGGTCTCGAAGTTCGACACCCCAATCGGCAAGTTGCCGTAGCGGAAGCTGTCGTAGAAGTTGGCCGTCGTCAGCGGCATCCCGTAGACCGTGAAACTCTCCGCCATAAACCGGATGCCCTGAATCGCCGCCTCGCTGCTCAACCCTGAAAGGCCGTCTGCGTCATACAGCGACGCCCCCTGGTTGAAAATGTACGGCGCGGTGATCAGATAGCCTTTCAAGCCGCTGCCGCTGGAGAGCGGCGTGTTGAAGTTCAGCCCGTACCGCTGCAATTCGGGCAGGATTTCCAGCGCCTCGTTCCAGGTGCGCGGGATTGGCAGTCCCAGCGACGCCATGATGTCCTTGCGGTAGTAAGTGACCCAAAAATCCTGCGCCTCGGGGATAGCGTAGACGGCGTCGTCGATGATGTAGTGCAACAGCGAGCCGGGCGTGTAAATCCTGATAAACCGGTCGAAATCATCGAAGCCGCGCAAATTCATCAGCGCGTTGCGGATCGCCAGTTCGTAGGGGATGTTGGTGCTCACGCCCAACGCCACATCGGGCTGAATCCCCGCCGCGCAGGCCAGCGCCAGCTTGGACTCGTTGGGCATGATCGAAAACTTGACCTTGATCCCCGTCGCCGAGGTGAAACGCTCGTCCGTCAGCGCCTGCAACAAGTCCACGTACTGCCGCGGGCGGTTGACCCACACTTCGATTTCGTCGGGCGCAGCGCCGATCTCCTGGTAGGGATCGCGTCTGAAAGAGCGCGCAAAGCGCTTCAAGCCCTCGCTCAACGCCGTCGTCGCCGGAACGTGAACGTCGGGCGGCGTCACATCCGGCGAGTGGATGTAAATCTTGTCCAGCGCCAGCGGTTGGCTTTGCAACGAGGGCAGGATGCTGCCCAACAGTTGCGTCGCCGAGCCGGAGCCTTCGGAAAGGCGATTCATCCGCGTCGGAATCTTGTTCGGGTCGCGGGCTAGCGCGTCCAGGTTATCGATCGCCATCTGGTAGGCCAGCACTTCCTGCGAACCGGCGCTCTGATTGACCGCCATCAACATCTGCTTATCGGCCCGCAGCGCGTCCGCCATCGCCGCCAGGCGCGCCACGATGTCGGGGATGTAGTCGGCAATCTCCCATTCTTTGTAGATGTCGAACTGATTGCCGGTCAGCTTTTTGATTTCGAGGGATAAGTCCATAATGTCCCGCAACGACGCCCTGATGCGCTCGATGGACGGGTCGTAGGGCGAAACGGTGGTCTCGATGCCGAGCACATTGACGCCGCGCCGGAGGTAAATCCGGTAGGGTATATCGCCGCCCAGGGGCAGATTGGCCCAGCGCGTGCTATAGCGGAACGGCGCTGCGTTCAGCTCCACGAACGGCACGTCGCCGTTCACCGTGATGCGCCGGAAAACCGTGAAATTGTTCTTGTAATCCTGCAAAGCGCGCAGCGTGATGACGTACATCCCATCCTGCGGGACGGCGAACTCGTAGTACACCGCGCTGCCGCTGCGCTCCCAACTCTCGCCGCCGAGCGTGTTGAGCAGCAGGCGATACGTGTCGTAGGGCGTCACTTCCAGGCTGCGACTGCTCACCGGGCGCACCGACGTGTCGTTTTTGAAGGTAGGGAATTCGGCTTCGAGTTCGATCAAGACCCCGGAAGCGTCCGCCGCCGGATGCTCCGTCCGGTACTGTTCGTAAGCCTCGTAAGGCGCAAACGGCTCCAGATAGACACTGCCCAGCAACAGCGTCCCGCTGTTCAGGGTGAAATCGAATGTATGGCGTCCCGCCGTCAGATTGAGCTGTAGCGGGTAGGGTTGGCCGAAAGCCGCATCGCGCAAGGCCGCCCGCGACCAGCGTTCCAGGCGCTGCTGCGGCATCAGGATTTCGTTCCCGTAGCGGTCGAGCGGGAAAACATCCGCGGCGTTCTCGTAGGTCAGCGGGAAACTGATCGCCCCGGCGTCTGGGAACGGCAGCGCGCCATCTACCAGCAGCGCGCCTTCGGGCGGCGTGATCGTCACGTCCGCCGGTACGGCAACGTCGAAAGCCACGGTATACGTCCCGGCCTGCTCGACCACGGCCTCGAATTGCACACTCGTCCCGGCTTGCAGCTTCACGCAGGGCTTGCCATACGCCCCGGCGACCAGCTCGCCGGCGAGCGGCAAGCCGAAGGCGTCGGCGCGAATTTCGACGCCGTCTCCTGCCGTAGCCTGCGTCGCAGCCGCCACATTGGACGCCGGATACCCCCCACCCGTCAAAGCCGGCCCGGCAAGCGGCATCAGCGCCAGGATCACCAGCGATGCGCATAACCTGCGGATGAATTGCTCCGATGTATGTTTCATCGTCATAAAATCCGTACTAAACAAGGGCATCATACAATTCCGGTACACGGATCAACACGGAGAACACGGATTTTTTCTCTTGAAAATCCATAGAATCCGTGAAATCCGTGTACAATTCTTCGACGCTTGATTACACGATCGTCTTGTTGCTACCTGATTTTCAACATTCGCGTAGATTAGTGAGATTAGCGGTTTAGTAAAAAGATCGCCATACAAGCGACACTTGGGAACCGTGTGGCTGTATGGCGATCTTTGGTCATCGTAACACTACCTCAATCCGTGGTTTACTTCAGGCCCGCCTCGACTTCGGCGCGCGCGTCGGCGAGCAGCTTGTTGGCGAACTCTTCCAGTTTGGCGGCGTAGTCTTCATACTTGTAGCGCCCGTCGCTGGCGAAGTTGAACATAAACCACATGTTCACGTCCTTGTCGTCGCCGATGTCGATGCCGGGTTTGCCCTCCCAGCGCGCCTGGATGTAGCCGGGAATGATCTTCGCCAGGGATTCGACGAGGCTGTTATCCAGGTTTTGCAGCGCCGCGTTGATGCCCGGCTTGTCCACGAACTGCCGGTACAACGCCAGCGAAGCATCGTCCACCGAGACCGGCATCTTGGGCGCCGACCCCAGCGCCTTCGCCAGTTCTGCTTCCTTGGCGTAGGCCGCCTTGGAGAAAGTCATCCACTTGGCGAAGTTGTACGCTTCCTTGAGGTTGCCCGCGGTCTTGGAGACCACCATAATATCCATCACCATCGCCTGATTGCCGCCGGGGAAGCCGAGGAAATCCCAGTCGAACGTGGCGTTCTGCACGAAATTGGGGATAGACCAGCCGCCCTCCCAGCGCATCCCAACTTCCTGGTTGAGGAATAGCTCCCAGGGGCCGGTGGACTTGAAGTTGGCCTTCTGGTCGTCCGTGAGACCCTGCCAGGTGTAGGACTTCACCTCGATGAACTTGGCAATCGCCTCCTTGAAGGCCGCCGAGTTGTAGTTCATCTTCGTCCCGTCGAAGCTGAACCAGCCCAGCTTGTTGTCCACCGCATTCGGATACCACCCCACGACAAACTCCTGCTCATCCAGGCCCAGGATGCCCTTAGCAGGATTGTTCAGGCCGGTCACAGCGGCGTTGAAATCCGCCAGGCTGACGCCGTACTCCGGCGCGTCCAGGTTGGCGGCCTCATACAAGTCCTTGTTGACGAAGTAGCCCATGATGAACTGCGCCGCCGGCAACCCCATCACCTTGCCGCTATAGGTCACGCCATCCTGCAGGACTTTGGGGATGTCCTTCCAGTCGGCATCAGCTTTCGTCAGCTCGGTCAAATCGGCCAGCCAGCCGTTCTTGACGTACAGCGGGACGTTGTTCGCCATGAAGACGTCGGGCAGCTCGCCCTTGGCGGCGTAGGCATTCAGGAGCGCATCCCACCCGCCTTCGCCCGACATATCCACGAACTCAACCGTCACGTGCGGGTTTTGGTCGGTGTAGGCTTTGATCAACTGCCGCTGGATGTTGTTCTCCTCTTCGGTGCCCAGGTTCCAGTTGGCATAGCGCAGCGTGACAGGCTGCTTGACCTCTTCCGTCGGCTTCGGCGTCGCGGTTGGGGCGGGTTTGGCCGGTTCCGTCGGCGCTGGCGTGGTCGCCTGCGGCCCACAGCCTGCCAGCGAGGTCACCAGCATGATCAAAACTAACAAAGCGGTAAATTTAGCGTAGGTCTTCATACTCTTCTCCTCCACAGAGTTCTTGATAGGTTAATGAAACACCAAAGAATTGATTTGCCGTTTTCTTCGCTTCGTATTTTCCGTGCTTCACCTCCTCCAAAGACCACATCTGTAGGGCAAACTGTTAGTTTGCCCCTGCCGCAAGCTAACAGCTTGCGTTACGTTTTCAATCCTCTACCCCATCACAACCTCAACGACATGCTTTTGACCGTCGGAGAAGACGGGGATCAGGTTGCCTTCCAGAGGTCGCCCATCTACCGTCACAGCTTTGACGCCCCGGTTGACGTGCGCCGGATTCTGCACGCTGATCTCGTACACCGCGTTGCGGAAGCGGCGCGTCACCCGGTAACCGTCCCAGGCCGCCGGAATGGACGGGGCTACCAGCAGACCGTCCTCCTGCGGGCGGATACCCAGAATCCAGTGCGTCGCCATGCGGTGTAGCCACTGCGCCGACCCCGTGTACCATGTCCACCCGCCGCGCCCATAGTACTCGGACTGCGGCCCATCCACGTTGCCGGGCGTAACATAAGGCTCGGCCTTGTAAGTCTCGATGTCGGCGCTGCGGTTGGGGGGGCAGATTTTGCGGTAGGCTTCGTAAGCGCGTTCGGCGTCGCCCAACAGGGTGTAAGCCCACACCGCCCAGGTCGCTGCGTGCGTGTACACGCCGCCATTTTCACGCAACCCAGGCGCGTAGCGGGTGACGTACCCCACGTCCGGGCGCGGCTTCGTGAACGCGGGATAGTTCAACAGCGCGCCGTAATTTCGGAGCAAGTGCATTGTCACGGCGTCCATCGCTTGCCGGGCGCGGTCGCCCTCGGCGATGCCGCTGATGACGGCCCAGATGTTCGGCATGAGGAAAATCTGCCCCTCGTCGTTCTCGCGCGAGCCTAGCGGCAAGCCGGCGTCCGTCGTCGCCTGCAAGTACCAGTCGCCGTCCCACCCGAAGCGGTTCGTCGCCTGTTCGAGGCTTTCGCGCACGGCCTCGCAGCGCGCCGCGAAGCGTTCATCGCCGCGCCGCCGGGCCAGGGGGATGAAATTCTCCAGGATCACGTACAGGAACTCCGCCACCCAGAAGCTCTCGCCCTTCAACAACGTGCCGACGGCGTTCAACCCATCGTTCCAGTCGTGATCGCCCATCAGCGGGATGCCGCGCGGCGAAAAGCGCGAGAAAGCGCGTTCGATAGCCCGCTTGCAGTGCTCGTAGAGCGGCTCCGCCGGGCCGTTCAGGTAGAGAACGGGTTCGTCCAGAATCGCGTAATCCGCCGTCTCCTTCAGGTAAGCGTCCAGAATGAAAGGCAGCCAGAGCAAATCGTCCGAACAGTTGGTGCGCGGCCCGCCTCCGCGAATGGAAAACCACCAGTGCAGCACGTCGCCTTCCACGAACTGCTGCGCGGCGTGGAGCAGCAACTGTTTCCTGGCGTACTCCGGTTCGCCCACCAGGAAGACCTGGCTATCCTGCAACTGGTCGCGGAAGCCGTAGCCGGCGGAAACCTGATAGTAAGCCGATTTGCCCCACAGGCGACAGGAAATGGCCTGGTACTTGAGCCAATCGTTGGTCATGAAGTTCAGCGCCGCGTCGGGCGTCTCGACGCGCTCGCCGTCCACAAAGCGCGACCAGAAGGCGGCGACGTCCTCCAACGCCCGCGCGCTCGCTTCGGGCGAGGTGTAGCGGCGAATCAGTTCTGCCGCATCCTCGCGCCCCTGCTCCGCCGCGCCCAGCGTGAAAACGAAGGTGTGCGATGCGCCGGACGCCAACGTCACCCCCACCTGCAAAGCCGCAATCGCGTCCCCAAAGCGACCCGTCCGGCCTGCCAGCGCCCGGTCGCGCATCGCCTGCGGCCGTTCCAGGCTGTCGTACAGGCCGATGAAGGATTCCTTGTCGCCGTCGAAGGCTTTGAGCGGCTCGCTGGCGGCCATGAAGGCGGTGTACGGCCAGTCGATGTTGTTGTGGCGGCCCTTGTCATCGGGGAATCCCCACAGGTACTTGCGGGCGAACAGCGCGTTCAGCGCAGCGTCTGCCGACGTTTCGATGAACAGCTTGTGGAACTCGCGGTGCTCGTCGGGCGCAAAACCCAGCAGCCATTCGACGTAGGTGGTCACGTCCAATTCACGCGGCTGGTCGCCAGTGTTGGTGAGCGTCAGGCGGAAGATTTCCACCGGGTCCGCCGCAGCGACGAAGACTGTCAGCTCGCTGTGAATACCCTCGACCTGTTGGACGAAGCGTGTGTAGCCCAAACCGTGGATGACCTGATAAGACTCGAAAGCGTGCATCACCGGCTTCCAGGTCGCTGACCAGTACGCGCCACTCTGCGCATCGCGGATGTAGAAGTACTTGCCCCAGTCGTCCTGGATCAGGTCTTGAAACGCGCGCGTCAGGCGGTTCTGTCCCGCATTGCCGCGCCAGCTATAGCCCGACCCGTTCTGCGAGACCATCATGCCGTAATCGCCGTTGCTGACGACGTTCACCCAGGGACGCGGCGTCAAGGGCGTGGTGATGACATATTCTCTGCCATCGTCGGAAAAGTAACCGTAAGGATTCTCGAATTTCCGGCTCATTGCAGCTCCTCGAAGATAGTCCGGTCGTCGTTAGTTCAAGAGTCTTTAGTCCGGCGGTCGGAGTCGTAAACGGGATTCTCGCATCCCTTGAATAATGTTGCCCTGCTCAGAATCAGAAGTGAAACGTTTCACTTCTGATATGTATAATGTAGCACAACTTTTTCTCCGTGTCAAGATGCAGTCGTGGAATTTTTGAGCGGGTTTCAGAGATGCTACCCACCAAGCATTAGGGGGAGCGCGATGCAGAATACATAATGAACCAGCTATGCAATATGAAGCAGGTCAAGCCTGTGGCAAAAAGAGGGAGCGATAAACGTGGAAACACGACTACAGCACTGGGCAGTGCTAAGGTTACACAAGAAAAACGCAGGCAACGTTTGTGTATTCAGTGTGTCGCGCAGGCGATACAGGTCTGACACAAAGCTTCGTTTGACTGACTACATCATTATACCGCAAGGCACACGACGGCAAACAAGCGTATGCACACCGGATGCATCGACTACAACTGCCCGTGACGGTGTTTCCAGCTATGTGTAGGCATTGACGGCGTGAGTACCAACAATGAACGGTGGAATACCTCGTTGCAGGTTAGGCGGCGCACCAAGTCATACTTTATATACACGCCTCCGAAAGTTCACACATAAAACTCACTTGATTTCACCATGTCCAGCATGATATAATAGATATATAGCGACGAACAAACATCGCGAAAAGGTCTGGTGAAGTGCGCCCACAAAACTGGACACCAAAACGAGGTTTCTTAGTGAACATGCTCGGCCGCATCTGTCACGTCCGCATAGAATTGTGCCTCAAATTCCACTGGGGTCAAGTAGCCCAACGCGGAATGGATACGCTTGCGCATATACACATCCTCCAAGAATGGCTGTATCTGTTGATAAGCCTCGGCATAGTTCTGATAATCCGACAGGTCCACCTCCTCCTCTTTGATGGTGCGCCTCAAGCGTTCCGCGTAGCCGTTCTGCCATGCTGCGCCCACTTCAGCCATACTAACCTGGATCGCGTGTGCGCGCAACAAGTCGACATAGGCGGTTGCCGCGTATTGCACGCCCTGATCCGAATGATGAATTTCAGGCCGGTGCGTCTGCAAAGCGCGCTGCAAGGCCGTCAGCGTGAGTTCCTGCGCCAGGGTGCATGCCAGATACCAGCCCCGAATACTGCGGGTAAAGACATCCATCACCACCGCCAAGTACACAAACTCATCCCGCAAACGCACGTAGGTAATATCCGCGCCCCACACCTGCTCTGGGCGCACCACGCCCAACTCCGCGACCAAGTTGGCGTAACGCGGAAAAGGGTGTTCGCTATTGGTCGTGCGCCGGCGTCGCCGGGGACGTTCACCCGGCAACTCCAGTTCCATCATCAGCCGCCGCACCCGTTTGCTATTCACCGTCTGCTGATAATCCCGGCGCAACTGCACTGTGAGGCGACGATACCCGTACGTGGGTCAGCGTCCGGCCAACGTCTTGCGGCGCGCCTTCAACGTGGTTTCAGCTTCTCCGGCTTGCCCTTGATCGTAATACGTGCTACGCGGCAACTCCACCGTGGCACACAACAGCACAGTCGGATACTCCGCCGCCAGTTGTTGCACCAACGCGCGTTTAGTTTCCACGCTCACTTCAAGCTGGCGGTAGCTTTTTTTTAGGATTTCCAATTCCAGCGCTGGGCGGCCCACCAAGCGCTCCAGTTCGGCGATGCGCTGCTGTTCCTGGCTGCGCGTCTCGGCTGGGGCGAAGACCTGCGCCGCATGGTTGACAAAATCGGTCTTCCAGCCCGAAACGACCTGGGGTTTGAGTTGATGGTCGCGACAAATGTCAGCAGCACTCTTCTGCCCGCTCAGAACGTCCAATACCGCTTGCGCTTTGAATTGTGCGGTGAATGTACGTCGTCGTGTCATTTTTGCCCTCCGTTGTGTGACATGATAGTTCATTTTCTAACCTGTTCAACTTGGAGGGCGCACTACACCTTTTTCAGAAAGGAGAAACAATGGACATATCCCCCACCATCAAAATTTTTCTTGCGGTCGCATCCGCAGAAGCCAATTTCACCAGATCACGAGGGCTGGAACCTGAACATTTCTTCCTTGCGTTACTCAAAATCGAAGACCTCTTAGGAACAAGAATATCTCTCGAGGGGGTTTCAGAAGGGAAAGCAAAAGAAGTGGAACAGGAAATAGCCGAGCTTGTGGAATTCTGGAAGGAGCAAAAGATCCCATGTAAGCGAATGCGCAGAAGATTGCGCGGGCTGGTGGTTGAACACCAGCAAGAAACGGGGGAATTTGAAGGTCATCGCAGCGAACGGGGCAGGAAATTGTTCCGAAACGCTGAAGCCATTGCCCATGGAAGAGGAGAAAAACGACTAACCCTTAAAACGATGCTTATCGCCTGCCTTCGTTTCGAAAGTCCTGTTCTGGATGAGATCTTTCAGGAATTCGGTGTCAAGGCCGAGTCTTTGCTACATGCTCTCGAAGTGTCGGGGAAAGATGATGCAAGAGAAAGGTCGCTTGAAGGGAATGGACAGGGCCAACCTCGTCTCCATCCACTTGCACGTTATGGACGGGATTTGACTGCCCTGGCACATACCGGAAAACTTGGCCCGATTATCGGGCGTCACGAGGAAATCAAGACCATTGCGCGCATCTTAGCGCAACGCAGTAAGAACAATCCCCTTCTTCTCGGCGATCCTGGTGTTGGTAAAACGGCTGTTGTGGAGGGGCTGGCTCTCTTTGCGGCACAAGAGGCAGCACCTGAATTCCTGCGCAAATTGCATTTTGTTGAAATCTCCATGTCAGCGCTCCTTGCTGGAACCATGTACCGCGGTGAGTTTGAAGAACGATTGCAAGAAGTGGTGGAAACAGCAAGGAAGGAAAAGGACTTAATCCTTTTTGTTGACGAAATTCACACCCTGATGGGAGCCGGTGCGGGAGGAAGCAGCACTCTGGATGCAGCTAACATTCTTAAGCCAGTACTGGCACGAGGGGATATACGCTGCATTGGAGCCACCACTATTGATGAGTACCGTAGGCATATTGAGCCTGACGGTGCGCTGGCACGACGCTTTCAGATTGTCTGGGTAAATGAGCCGACACCTCCTGAAACGCTGGAAATCCTGAGTGGTCTACGCCCTAAAATGCAAGAACATCACCAAATGATCATTCCTGACGAGGTAATCGAAAAAGCCGTAGCGCTCTCCAATCGTTATCTCACAGAGGGGTATCAGCCGGATAAAGCCATCACTGTGCTGGATGAGGCGTGTGCGCGCAGAAAATTGCTCACCATCCATGCTCGTCCTGCAGAGCAACAAACAAGCGTTTTAGAGGTGGAAGATGTCGCTCAAGTCATTGCCCGAAAGACTCAGATTCCCCTTGAAGTGATCCTTGCCAGTGATGAAGAGCGATTGTTAGCCATAGAACAGGAATTGGCCAAACGCGTCATCGGACAGGACCATGCCTTGCGAGCAGTTGCTCAGGCGATTCGCATTTCTCGTGCGGGTTTACGCGCCCCTGGTAAACCAGTGGTCTTGCTTTTTGCCGGCCCAAGCGGCACCGGGAAGAGCGAACTGGCAAAAGCGTTAAGCGAATTTCTTTTCTTCGATCCCCAAAGGCTCATCACATTGGATATGAGTGAATACCAGGAAAGTCATTCGGTCTCCAAACTGATCGGATCGCCTCCCGGCTATGTTGGATTTGGGGAAGAACCTTACCTGATTCGGGAATTGCGCTTGCATCCCTATTCGGTGGTGTTGTTGGACGAAATCGAAAAAGCCCACCCGAGCGTTCTCACCATTTTCCTGCAAATATTCGATGAAGGACGTCTTACCGATGCGCGGGGACGTCGTATTCACTGCGGTGACGCGATCTTCATTCTGACTTCTAACCTGGGCGTAAGCGCCGTAAAACCCAAAGCCCCTCTCGGTTTCAAGCTTGGCAGGACGGAGCAGGAAGATGAGATGCAGGTGCTTCTCGAAGAACAGGTTCGACAGGCGCTGATGGCCGGATTGCGACCTGAGTTACTCAACCGCATTCAGGAAGTGGTGATCTTCAATTACCTTTCCCAGGAGACCCTGTACAAAATTCTGGATATCTATACGGCCGGGCTGGCAAAGCAACTTGAGACACGCCAGATAGGGATCTCTCTGGACAATTCGGCGAAAGATTTTCTCATCCAGGTCGGCTATCGTCCAGAATACGGCGCCCGACATCTGCGTCGCGCTTTTGACCGTTGGGTGACCGAACCGCTCTCACGCGAGATCCTGGCAGGAAATTTACAAAACGGCCAGCAAGTGGCCTTTGTTTGCCAGGAGGACCGTCTGGTACTGAATATTCAAAGCACACACGGAATTATAACCATCGTATATCAACCCATCGAAGAAGACTTGGATAACTCCAGAATCTAGTCCAACAGGCATTTTTGCAAGACAGGAGGTTCGCCATGAAAGAGGAGGAATTGCCCCAAGTTGTTTCGGGATGCGCCTGGTTCATCGGTTTGATTGTATTTGGCATAGCGATTGCTATTGGAATTGCTACAGGCAACTTTTGGGTAGGCGCAGGCGTTTGTTTTAGTTTGGTAACGACGCTTGGGGTAGCAATTTACTATTTCGTAGAAGATGACTTTGAAACATATTTATGGACTTGGGGAAGTTTTTTCCTCATTCTTTTCTTGTATGCAAAGTATGGCCAGTTTGGTCACTGGTGGTGGATGGTCGCCTGGTTTCTGACCATGCTGGCGCATGGAACGGTAGGCATTTATGCACGTCAACAGAAGAGGCCTTTTCATGGCATGATGGCCGGTGCATTGGCCTTGCTTTCGATAGGTGCAGGGTTAGCCAAGCCGCTGCAAATAGCCGAGATACTCGTGCAAATGAAACTGATGCACATAAATGATTTTGGGGATAGCACACTACCTGCTGCTCCCCCTCCCGCTACTTTACCGGCCGCAAGCACAAATTTCTGGATGTGGGCGTTGCTCATCCTGGGTTTTGTTTTCCTGATTTGGGCTTGGAACAAAGGCTACTTTGACATAGAAGGTAAGCCTTTTATCGCCTTAGCCTCCATTGGAGTGGGCTTGCTAGCCTTTGCCACTTGGCTTTCCGGTTTCCGCGGCGGCTGGTGGTGGGCTTTGCCCTGGGGACTGGCCGCCCTGATGCTGGCACACGCTGCTCATCAGTTAAGAGAATATTACGAGCCTGCAGCAGCTCGTTTTGGTACATTCCTGGTCATCCTTTGCCTGCTCAGCGCGGTTGGCGGACCCTATGCAGCCGGCCGCGGCTGGCTGACACGCCCGGCGACGTTGGCGCCTACTGGCACCCCCGCTGCCGTCACTCAAAGAACACCCGCTCCGTTCCCCACCGCAACTGTGACCATCACTCCCCAGCCACAGGTCACTCCAACTCCTTCTACAGCTCAAACAGACAAGGAGACTGCGTCCTCGTCAATAGCAGCGCAACAATTCCTGCTGGCAGCCGTCAAATCTGTGTGGGGTATTTTTCATCTGGCGATGCTCTTGCTGCTTGGATATTCATGGTTCAAAAACGGATGGGGTGCGCTGGCGCCATTGCTTGTCCTGTTGATTGGGGTATGGATCGCCGGCAACAGTCCCACTTCTACAGTGGACGAAACTCTCACTCATCTCATCTCCTCCAGCCCGGCTGGCTGGATGCGCGCCCTGATCGGATTTTCGGTGGGAAGCTGGGGCTATGCGGGTTGGGGTATTCTGCTTCTGGGGATTGCCGTTTCTCTGGCCTTGTTCCCAGCCCAGCGCCAGTTCATTGTTTCTCGCTACAAACTCAAAGACTTGCCTTTTGTCCAAAGGCTCCTTGGCACAACAATTGCTTACGAGTATATGAAAAAAGAGATCAATCCAACCTTGATGGCCGTCAATACCCTCATCAACCCGATCATTTCGCTAGGGTTGTTCATTGCCCTTTGGGTAGCCCTGAGACAGATATCCAATGCAGGAGATGTACCATTGGCGGCCTGGGGCATCCCGGACCTTTCCGTGCCGAGTTGGAGACCGGTTTGGCAATGGCCGTATTTTGCCGTGGCTGGAGCGCTGGCGCTGGCGCAAATTGTGCTTATTCCGCTCAAACGTAAGTTTAATATATTGGTAAGCGGCCTGGCCAGTGAGGTGAACGCATGGTACATTTTGGTTGGTACCTTTGTCGTGGCGCTGTTTGTCCCGGCTGGGGTGCTGATCTTTCTAACCGCTCAGGCTGCTTCTCAACTGCTGCTCGTTCCACTGGTTGGACGGGAAATCGCCAAACTGAAGGCAGAAGAACAAGCGCAACGCGAGGGAGAGGAAAGAAAGAGAAGAATAGTCGGGGCGGAGGAGCGTCGGCGTGAGGAAGAAGAAAAGAGAAAGCAAGAGGAGCAAAAGCACAAAGAGAGAGAAAAAGCGCACACAAAAAAACCGGCATACGAGTTGAACGTCCAACCAGCAGGGATGGCGCTTCAGAGCGACCTGACCCTGGCTGCGCTTGGCACAAATGGCACACTATTCCTGTGCCGGGGAAGCAATGTTCAAAAACTGCAATTGCCTATCCCCAGCCCGATGGGCCTGATGAGCCTGAAAGAGGATGGTTTGCTCGTGGTAGCGGAGAAGCAGGCGTTGTGCCTGAGTGCGGAAGGGAAAGTTGTCCAAACGTTGACCCTTACCGTGCCGGCCAACGCGTTTGCGCTCAACCCCTATAAAACTATGCTGGCATATCTGGCGGCGGACACGTCGCAGGTGCGCGCCATTTTCCTGGAAGCCCGGCGTGAAATCGAGCTAGCCAGCGAACTGCCGCTTGGAAATGCCCTGACTTTTTCCGCGGATGGTCGTGAATTGGCGGTTGCCTTGACCTCGTCGCGGGTATACATTCTGAATATCGCTAGCCGGCAGAAGGTAGCCGAACTGCATGACCCGGCGGCTGCCGATATGACGGCTACGCTCATCGCGGCCGCTCCTGACGATTGCTGGTTGGTTGTCCTTGGCAAAAAACGCCTGGTTCGCCTGAACAAGGAAAAGCAAGTCGAAATCAGTATCCCCTCTCGCACCAACATCCTCTCTCTCAGCCTGTGGGCTGAAAGGAAAAGAATTCTCCTCGGCTGCCAGAACGGCTCTGTGCGTATTCTCGACTTTGACTTTACAGACGTGTGCAAAGAGAAGATTGATGACAATCCGATCATCAGTGTTGCTTGCGCGCCAGATGGAAATGAGGTCTTTGCGCTGACGCAAAAAGGCGCGCTGTGGAGGGTGAAGGTATGAAGACAGAAGTGTTTACTCTGGACTTTAAGACTGCCGCCATCTCAAAGCCCGGTTCGCGCTATGGTCATAACGAGGATGCCTACCGGCTGGATGAGGGACGGGGACTTGGGCTGATCGCCGATGGCATGGGTGGACACCGCGCGGGCGAAGTGGCAAGCCGCATCGCGATTGAGGCGTTGTACCGCCATCTGAGCAAGGCCGAGAAAGACCGCCCTGAGAAAGCAATCAGCGATGGGTTACTGGATGCCCACCAGGAGATCCGCAAGGCTGCCGAGGCCGAAGAGCGCTATCGCGGTATGGGGACGACTGCCTTGGTATGCTGGATTCTCCTCTCGCAGGGATCGTTCTGGGTGGGACATATCGGCAACAGCCGTGCTTATCTTTTTCGCGCCGGGCGATTGCAGCGCCTGACCGAAGACCACACGTTGCTCAACGAAATCCGCCGCGCTGGCAAGTTGCCGCAATCGGACGAGCAGTTGCCGCCGCCCAGTGTGCTCAGCCAGGCATTGGGACGCGGCGCGCTGCTTGCTCCGCAAATCGTGCATCACGATGTGCGGAACAACGACTGCATCCTTCTCTGCACCGATGGCGTCAGCGACGTTGTGAGCGATGATGAAATCGCCCGCGCGTTACAAAGCGGGAACGAGCCGCACGAAACCTGCGCGCAAATCGCTCAACTGGTCGAACAAAGGGGCGCCCCGGACAACTTTACCGTCGTTCTCGTTCAAGTATTGCACGGCGCAACGACGCCGGAGCGTGTGTTGGCAAATCAACAGGAGGTAGAAAAATGAAAGTCGTTATGCGCGTTGTGGAAGGACCTAATCAGGGTCAAGAGTACTGTTTCCCTGCGCCGGGCGAATCCGAAGAGGAAGCCACCAACATTTTGGTCGGACGCGACGATGTGGATTGCCAAGCCCACTGGCGCCTGGGGAAAGAAGACCTAACCGTCTCGCGGGCGCATTTTGTCCTGGAGGTCCGCCCGCCGAATTGTTACCTGCAGGATAACATGAGCACCAATGGGTTGTTTCTGCTACGGGAGGGGGAGCCGCCGCGCCGCATCCAGAAAGAAGCCCTGCAAGAGGGCGACCGTGTTCGCGCGGGGCGGGATACCGTCTTGGGTTTTGAGATTATTCTTCCGCCGCCGCCATCCCACAAGACAGAAGTGTGGACGCAAGACCTCCCGAAAAAAGACAAGCCAGCCAAGCCACTGCCGGTTCAAACTACACCATCGGAGCCGGAAAAGGCGCAAGAAGTGGAATGGCTGTGCATTCGTTGCGGGGAAAAGCTGGCTGCCTTGCCAGACTTGCGTAAAGGGAGTGTTCACGCAACCGACTTTATGTGCGCCAACTGCAAGACACAGGTGAAAGAAGAGCGTCAGCGCGAGGAAAAAGCCCGCGCCGCCGAACGGTATCTGTGCTCGCAGTGCAACCGAGATGTGACCAAGATGGCCAAAAGCGACGGACGCGCCGCCGAACTGCGGGAGGTGGCGCTCTACCTGTGCGAATCTTGTACCAAGGGTGCCTTGCAAAAGCGTAGCATCGGCGAATGGCGTACTATCAAAAGGTTGGGGAAAGGAGGGATGGGCGAGGTTTATCAAGCCCGGCATCCGGCAACGGGGCGCATCGCGGCTGTCAAGATGATGTTGGAAGAGATCAAGAGTGAGGAGAGACTCCAGCGGCGCTTCCTGCGCGAAATCAGCATCATGCAGGAACTCGTTCATCCCCATGTTGTCCGTCTGTACGAAGCTGGAAAAGAGGGCAACTTTCCTTACTTTGTTTTAGAGTTTGTCCCGGGCGGTGACTTTTTACAGTTTATTGGCAAGGATGGCAAGGTTCGGCTCCCCCCAAAAGAAATGGTCTTGCTATTCGCCGATTCCCTGATCGGGCTGGAGTATTGTCATCGCAATGGCTTTGTCCACCGCGATTTAAAGCCGGAGAACATTTTACTCTTCCCGCAAAACGGAAAAAATCTGCCAAAGATTGCCGATTTCGGCTTTGCCCGCTCCTACGAAAAACACGGCGGTACCATCACCCGCACCGGGGAATATGCCGGCACCTGGATGTACATGCCGCCAGAACAAATCATCAATTTCAAGCGAGCGCAACCAACGGTGGATATCTATGCGATGGGCGTCACGC
Organism: Anaerolineae bacterium; assembly: GCA_034432995.1. Classification (GTDB taxonomy): domain Bacteria; phylum Chloroflexota; class Anaerolineae; order B4-G1; family SLSP01; genus DSWT01. Next base: position 34,481 of record DAOUAY010000221.1, read on the forward strand.
TCTACTACCTTCTGAGCGGGCAGTCGCCCCTGCCCGATTTTCCGTCGCCCTGGCAGATTGCCAGCGGTCAAGTCGTTCGCCTGACCCGCACGCCGCAACAAATGATTCTCAACGACCCGCGCGTGCCGCTGGAAAAACGGAACAGCAACCTGCCGCGGCGCCTGTGCCAGGTGGTCAACAAAGCCATCGCGATGAAACCGGAAGGACGCTTCCAGAGTGCAGAAGAGTTCCGTCTGGCGCTGTTGGAGTCGGCTCCATAATCATCGAAACAAACGGCGCAATAACTGCGATGTGGCTTGTCTTTTAGTCTGTCAGAAAAGGAGTCGAAAATGTTCCTATTTGGTCCACCCAACGTAGAGAAAATGAAAGATCGCCGGAATGTAAGAGGTTTGATTCATGTATTGAGAGCCCCCATGTTGGATGAGGAAATGCGCTGTGATGCGGCCAGGGCACTGGGGCAACTAGGCGATCAACGCGCCATACCCCATCTGATTGCGGTGGTTTTAGGAGTTCGTAGGTTGGCTGAAGTAGCAGCAGAGGCGCTGGGGCAACTGGGAGGCCAACAGTCCGTGGAGGCTCTTATCACGGTGCTCAAGAGTCGAGACCATAGTCTGAAAATTGCAAAGGAGATGGCGCGATTGGGTGGAGTTGAGGTCGAACCAGCCCAACTCCAGAAGATAGCAGGGAGCAATGTGCATATAGCCGCTGCTAAAGCACTAGGACAAATTGGCGACATACGCGCAATTGAGACGCTCACTGCCTTGCAAGGTGATGAAAACGAAAATTTGCGCAATGCAGCAGCCGAGGCTCTCGAAACAATGGGTGCCATGAAACAGGGAAGTGTATGACCCAACAGTGCGATTCCCACATCTGCATCGTCTGTGGCCGTGATTTCTACCCTTCTGCGCCGGACGCCGCCATCTGCCCCGCCTGCGGCGGGCCGCCCGAAGCGCTCCCACCCGAAAGCAGGTCCCAACCCACGGTGCTCTACACCGCCGGCCAGGATAGCGCGTCTCAGCCCCAGGGGTCCCAGGGCACGGTGTTCTACCGCACGGACGAAGTCGCCTTCCCCACCCACCTCTGCATCGTCTGTGGCCGTGACTTCGTCCCTGCCAGCCCCGATGATGCCATCTGCCTGGCCTGCGGCGGGCCGCCCGAAGCGCCCCCACCCGAAAGCGGGCCTCAGCCCACGGTGCTCTACACCGCCGGCCAGGATAGCGCGTCTCAGCCCCAGGGGGACCAGGGCACGGTGTTCTACCACACGGACGAAGTCGCCTCCCCCACCCACCTCTGCATCGTTTGCGGCAGTGACTTTTACCCCGCCGCGCCGGAGGTTGCCTTCTGTCCCCGGTGCGGCGGACCGCCCGAAGCGCCGTTGCAAGCGCGCGCGCCCGCCGAAACGCGCGGCGCGCAACAGACCCAAGGCACGGTGCTGTACTCCCAAGACGAAACCGCCGCGCCGCCAACCTACCTCTGCATCCGCTGTGGTCTGGATTTCGCCCCGTTGCGCAAAGAAGATGCGCTCTGCTCTGATTGCCGCGGGGAGAAACAGACGAAAGCAGGGGAGATTTTTTCTGAACCAAAACCTGTTCTCATTCAGGCGGTACCCAGCCGAGAGCCCAAGACGCCTGCGCCGCCGCGCTCTGAGAAAGCCGACATTCCCCTGGAATGGCAAGCGGGCGAGGTGATTTTAGACCTGTATGAAGTCAAGGGGGAACTGGGCAGGGGCGGAATGGGCGCGGTCTACCGCGTCCATCACAAATCCTGGAACATTGACTTGGCGGTGAAAACGCCTCTGCCTGCGAGGCTGAACCAGAGCGGCGGGAGCGAGCAGTTCACCCGCGAAGCCGAGACCTGGGTGGAGTTGGGCTTGCATCCGCACATCGTCACCTGTTACTACGTGCGCAGCCTGGGCGGTGTGCCGCGCGTCTTCGCCGAGTGCGTGGAGGGCGGCAGTCTGACGGATTGGATTCGTGCAGGCAAACTGCGGACGCTGGAGCAGATCCTGGATGTAGCCATTCAGGTGGCCTGGGGACTGGGGTATGCCCACGAGAAGGGGCTGGTGCATCAGGATGTCAAGCCAGACAACGTGCTGATGACGCCGGAGGGTGTGGCGAAGGTCACCGACTTTGGGCTGGTGGGGATGAAGGGCTATAATACCCAGGCTTACGCGGCGCCGGAGCAGGTGCTTGGCGCGGATGTGGACGCCCGTTGCGACATCTGGGCATGGGGCGTGCTGGCGCTGGAGATGTTCACCGGCGAGGTGACCTGGAAATCCGGCGATGTGGCGGCGAGCGCGCTGGAGGACTATCTGGAGACAGGCGGGGTGAAGGGCTTGCCGCGCATGCCGCAGGCGCTGGCGGCGTTACTGCGACAGTGCTTTGAGAACGAGGTGGCGAAGCGCCCGCAGAGTATGGACGAGGTGGCGGAGCGGGTGCAGGCGGTGTATGAGCAGGAGGTGGGGCATTCGTATCCGCGGGAAAAGCCGAAGGCGGCGGAGTTGCGAGCGGATAGTTTGAACAACAAAGCGGTGAGTTTGCTGGACCTGGGACGGGAAGAAAAGTCCGTAAAGTGCTGGCAGGAAGCACTACAGGTTGACGCGGCGCATTTGGAGGCGAATTTCAATTACGGGTATTACCGTTGGCAGAGAGCGGAGATACCGGGCAGTCGCTTTTTAGAAGAGTTCAAGACGCTCGAGGAGAAGTACCAATCTCGACCAGAATTCTGGTCTATGCTGGGGTGGATTTATTTGGAACAGGGAAAATTTGAATGTGTGGAAGAAATTAAAGACAGAATAAAAGATAAAACATTTCTAGATATTCTTGGTTATGCAATGCATCCAAAAATAAACTTGAAAAAGAAGATTGTTGGGAACGGACCTGCATGTTTTTCATCTGACGGCCAATCTGTAGCTTTTGTGGAAGAGCCGAATATAAATATACCCGCAGTAGTCTCATATAATTTGAACACTGATAAAAAACACCGATATCTTTGCGGAGGACTAGGCTGGCCAAGCGGTCTCGCTTTTTCACCTGATGGCAAGTTTGTATTTTGGGGATGCAAAAAAGGAATCGTTCGCTGGGATGTATCTGCAAAAGGGGTAATCCGTTTCTTGAGTAAAACGGATTTTCTAATACAGAACGGTGATGTAATGGCGTTAGTTATTAGCCCTAACGGCCAATATGTATTTTCTGGTGAGGCTCATGGATCTATCAGCGTGTGGAATCCCACACGCGGAGAGAAAATCTATCAATGGGAAGGGGGAGAAGGACTACGCACTCTTGCTATTTCACCATCTGGTCATCTTTTGATATCGGGGGGATATGACAATTTGATACATCTATGGGATCTGAGAAGAAAACGGGAAGTTCGTCGAATGTTGGTAGATGACCCCATCGCGGTGAAATTTTTTCCGAATGGTGACTTTGCGCTGTCGGGAAATGGAGATAGCACTCTTTGTTTATGGAATTTGGCAGATGGACAACCCGTCTTATCGTTTAAGGCTCATTCAGGCTACATAGTTTCTATTGATGTCTCATCCGATGGACGATTTGCCATATCGGGCAGTGCTGATAAAACTGCTCGCTTGTGGGAAATCAAAACGGGTAGGGAGATTCGTTGCCTATTGAATCATCAGGATCAGGTGACATCCGTTTGCTTTTCTCCAGACTCGAGTATGGCAATCACGTGTGGAGGAGGTTTCGTCTACATCTGGGAGATCAACTATCCACAAAATTGGAAAAGTATCCCGGTTTACCCCATTCTCTGTCGCTCGGAAGAGTACGCCGAAATTGCGGAACGTCAAGTAACGGCAAAAAGACTCTTTCGCAGTGCTCAGTCCAAGATTCGTGTTAGAAAATATCAGGAAGCCCACCAAATCTTGCGCCAAGCTCAAATTGTACCCACTTATGAGCGAGATAGAAATATCATTGGGCTGCTTGCAGAATGCGGTCAGAAAGGTACTCGATTCGGTTTGAGAGACGCCTGGTTGTTATGGACCTTAGAAGGTCATTTCGAGGATATCTACGCTTGTGCTATTTCTCCGAACGGCAAATATGTGATTTCGGGAAGCGAAGATAAAACTGTGCGACTCTGGGACGTAGATACTGGCAAGCAATTACACTGCTTGGAAGGTCATAGGAGTGGTATTGGTTATGTTTCTATTTCACACGCCGGCAAAATAGCGCTTTCTGCGTGCGGCAATGTTCTGATTGTGTGGGACATAACAAAAGGAATCGAGGTTGCACGCCTGGATGGAAGACGTGACTTGCCGTTCTATGCAGGGATCCAATTTGCTACGTTATCTCCACAAGGCCGTTTGGCTCTAACCCAAAGCGGCGATCCGCTTTCCGGAAAAGTATTTGCTTATCTTTGGAATATTTCCGAGGGGGAAATAAGACGTCTAAGATGGTTGCCAAGAAATATCGCCCATCAAAAGCCTAAATATTGTATCTTTTCACCAAACGAGCGTTATGTTATTTCGGCTAATAATACAAATACTTTATCTGTCTGGGATCTTTGGTCCATAAGTGTAGGATATGGTGGAGATAAAGTTATACAGGAGGGTCGTTGTGTAGGTAGTTTCTTGTCAGATACAAAAATCCTAGGACGCATAACCTGCTTCAATGTCTCACCAGATGGTCGGTTCGCTACCTTTGGAACTCACGATGATAATGGGGTTACCCTTCTAGATGTTTGGAATCTCGAAAAGGATCAACAGGTCTGCCGTCTTGGAGGACATAAGGGTATTATACGAACCGTTGTGTTCTCGCCAGATCAGAAATTCCTAATTTCCGGCGGCGATGATAAAGCAGTTCGGGTTTGGGATTCATTGAGTGGCGAAGAAATTTCTTGCCTGCAAGGGCACACGCATAGGGTAAGCTCTGTGGCAATTTCGGCTGATGGGCGTTACGTAGTTTCAGGCAGCTGGGATAACACTATCCGCATCTGGGCTCTGGACTGGGACCTAGACTTCCCTGACCCCGCCGACTGGGACGAAGGTGCCCGCCCCTACCTGGAGATCTTCCTCACCCTGCATACTCCCTACGGTCCTGACGGTCTGAGCCGCCAGGGCAAACCACAATGGACGCAGGAAGACTTTCAAAAACTGCTCACCGAACTGGGTTATCGCGGCTACGGCTGGCTGCGCCCCGAAGGCGTGCGGCGTAAACTGGAAGAGATGGCTAAGGAACGAAGAGGCGCATGATGGGTCTGGATAATTACGCCGCCCGTCACCCTGAGGGCGGCTTGACCGCAGAGGACAAAAAGGCGTTCGAAGACACCGGCATTGACCTGTGCGGCGGCATGCACAGCAATGGCATAATCTCTTTCCGCTGGACGAAAACGGTTTGTTGTCGGCTGTCCTCTGGTCGGTAGGGGCTTTGCCTGTCCTTGTGCTGGCGGTGGTCAGCACATTGTGGGTCAAGGGCTGGAAGCGCGATGCCTGAGGAGGCAGTCCTGTTTTTCTACTCCAGGAGTGACAAAAGATGCGTCAAGTCTCCAACTGTTTGAACGCCATCCTTGTTCTGCTGACCCTGCCGCTTTACCTGCTGGCTCCTCTCGCGGCGCTGGCAGGGAAGGCGTTTGATTCTCTCGTACTCGGCTGGTTGCCGCCAGGGCTGGCGTTCATTGCCACTGAGACGTTCTTGGTCATCGCTGTCGGTCTGTTTTTGTGGTATCTGATTGTCAACGCCATGGTCATGGACAGGCGGCGGAGTAGCGGGATGGAATCTTGCTGTCTCGAAATCGCCTTTGCTATCTTTGATGATGATCTGTCCGGTTACCTGTTGCTGGCAGGCGTTATTGCGGCGGTCGTTGTACTCAAGTTGGTCTTGTAGGAGAAAGCCTTGTACACCTATTCCTGCGGTAATTGTGGTGAAACTTTGCCAGGTCCAGATGTGGCAAAATGTCCGTATTGTGGCGTTTTATTGCGCGGCGTGCGTGAAGGGAGCGAGGAAGACCACCAGCAACGTCAGCGCGCCTATCGCCGCAATCGTCCCGAGGCTATGGAGCAGCGCAGGAAAATCCGAAAGGCTTTCGAGAACATTGGCCCTGTGTTCCTGTTTATTGTCATTACCTTATTGGCATTAGCTCTCTTCATCGGCGGCGGCGCAGCGCTGGGCTGGTTTGTATTGACCAAAGTCTTCCATCCGGATGCGGCGCTTCCGTTGGCGGTTGCGGGTGCATTGTTTGGCGGTTTACTACTTCAACTTGTTCAGGTTGCCCTCTTTGAGCCAAATTTTCTATACCTCCCCCCTTATGTGACTGGCGAAAGCGACGAGCCGTCATGGCTGTGGGATAGAAAGGAAGAAGTGCTCAAGAAAGAACGGGCTCACAAAACCACCGCTTCTGTGCTGCGAATATCCCTTTTTCTCCTTTTTGCCGCTGCCGGCGGCTTTTGGGGCTGGGGAATGGATTTGGAGTACGAGTTCAAGATTGGCACACTGCTCAACATTCTTTTGGGTTTTGGATTGGCTTACCTTCTTGCAAAACGTTGGGATGAAGAAAACGCGCCACCTTCATGGTGGCAGGTCAGGGACAGGGAGATCGCTGCATGGCGTTTACAACAACTCGTGCAAGATCCCAAGGCACTGGCTCTGCTGACAGACGCTATTGCTCATCCAGAAAAAATTGAGCGATTACCAAAAGACCTGCAAGAGGTAGCTCGGACACTATTGGCTGAAAAATCAGGTAATCGCAAAAGCGAGTTCGGATTGTGGCAATTGATAGAAATATGCGCGCGAACGTTTCTTGGAGGGGTAATTCTTGGAACAATTGCAAATGGACTTTGGGGGGCCAAGGGAGGA
>DAOUAY010000222.1:0-1550 GCA_034432995.1 Anaerolineae bacterium
TGACGCGGCTGCCGAGCATCAAGGATATGGCGCGCGCCGCCAATATGGACGACGAGACGGTGCCGTTTGGCCTGGTCGGCTATCCCGTGCTGCAGGCGGCGGACATTCTGCTGCCGCGCGCCCACCTCGTGCCGGTGGGGAAGGATAACGAGGCGCACGTCGAAATCACCCGTGAGATTGCGCGCCGCTTCAACCGTCTCTACGAAGCGGAGGTGTTCCCGCTCCCGGATGCGCTTATCGGTGACGTGCCGACGTTGGTGGGGACCGACGGGCAGTCCAAGATGAGCAAGTCGCTCGGCAACGCCATTATGCTCTCGGACGACGCCAAGACGGTGGAGGAGAAGGTGCGCACGATGTACACCGACCCCAACCGTATCCGCGCCGACATCCCCGGCACAGTCGAGGGCAACCCGGTCTTCATCTACCACGACGCCTTCAATCCCGATGTGGATGAGGTGAACGACCTCAAAGACCGCTATCGTCTGGGCAAGGTGGGCGACGTGGAAGTGAAGCGCAAACTGGCCCGCGCCATCAACGCCTTCCTCGACCCGATCCGCGAGCGCCGGGCGACCTACGCGCAGCAGCCGGGCATGGTCGAAGAAGTGCTGGTCGAAGGCACGCGCAAAATGCAGGCCCAGGCCCGCCAGACCATGGCCATGGTCTACGACGCCATGGGGCTGACCGGCCCGCGCCTGCGCGCCGCCCTGCAAACCGGCGCCCCGTTCAGCTTGCGTACGGAGTTCTAACCACGAATCATGCGAATTTTCGCTAATATTCAAAAGAAATTCGCGCAAATTAGCGAGATTCGCGGTTCTCTTGAAGGAGACGGCGATGTACATCACCCAGGTGAAGTTGCACAGTGAGTATTACCCGACCGACCGGTATTACCCGTTCAACATCCCGACCCTGCGCCGGACGGCGGCGTTGGTCTTGAAGAAGCCGGTTGTCTTTTTCGTGGGCGAAAACGGATCGGGGAAGTCCACGCTGCTGGAAGCGCTGACGCGCAAGTGCGGCGTCCACATCTGGGACAAAGTGAAGCGCCGCGCGGGTTACGACAATCCTTACGCCGACCGCCTGGTGGATTTCATCGACGTGACGTGGGCCAATGGGCGCGTCCCCGGCTCGCTCTTCCGTGCGGAGACCTTCGAGGAGATGGTCGATTTCCTCGACGACGCGGCGCTGTGCGATCCTGGCAGGCTCGCCTACCAGGGTGGTCATCTGCTCAACACGCTTTCGCACGGCGAAGGGATGCTCACCTATTTCCAGGGCCGCTATCACGTGAAGGGATTGTATTTTTTGGACGAACCGGAGGCGGCGCTTTCGCCCACGAGCCAGATCAAGTTCCTGAAAATGTTGCAACTTTTGGCGGCGAGCGGGCAGGCGCAATTCATCATCGCCACCCATTCGCCGATTCTGCTGGCGTACCCAGACGCGCAGATTTTCAGCTTCGACGAGGGGCACATCCAGGAGGTGACTTACGAAGAAACCACACACTACCGCATCTACAAGCAGTTCTTTGCCGACCGTGGCGCATATCTTGCGAGTAACCT
>DAOUAY010000223.1:0-7233 GCA_034432995.1 Anaerolineae bacterium
CCAGAGGCGGTGGCTGCGGGGTGCGCTGCGGCGCAATACATCCCCGATGTCCCGGCCAGCCGTATCGGTAAAGATTTCAACATTAAAAACTCCGCCGTCGTCGCCATTCGCCCTACCACAGGCGAAATTCTGGCGATGGTGGGCAGCGCCGATTACTGGAACGACGAAATCGACGGCAAATTCAACGTCGCCGCCGACGGGCTGCGGCAGCCCGGTTCGTCATTCAAACCCTTCACTTACGTCACCTTCCTGGCCCAGGGACACAATGCGGCCTACATGTTCCTGGATGTGCGGCAGGCGTTCGACCAGGGCGCCGGCATGGCCCCTTATGTCCCGGAAAACTACACCCGCACGTACAATGGTCCGGTCAGTATGCGCAGCGCGTTGGCGCGGTCGCTCAATATCCCCGCCGTGGAAGCGATGTCCATCGCCGGGATCGACAATGTGATCCGCACAGCGCATCGCATGGGCATCACCACGCTGGACAGAGGTTTGCAGCATTACGGGCTGAGTCTTACCCTGGGCGGTGGAGAAGTCAAACTGATCGATATGGCCTACGCCTTCAGCGTGTTCGCCAACAACGGCATCATGTACGGGCAACCGATCCCCCAATCGCAATTGCGTCCGAACTTCCGCGAGCTGGACCCCGTGGCGATTTTGCGCGTCGAAGACCGCAATGGCAACATCCTCTACCAATACGAACGCCCGGAAAGCCGTCAAATCCTGGAGCCACGGCTGGCGTACCTGGTTACCAACGTCCTCTCCGACCGCCAGACGCGCATTCCCACGTTCGGCACGCCTAACGCTCTGGAACTTGCGGACGGGCGTCCGGCGGCCGGGAAAACCGGCACGACCAACAATTTCACCGACAACTGGGCTGTGGGGTATACATCACAGATCGCCATCGGCGTCTGGCAGGGGAACAAGGATGCCGACGATTTTATGATCAACACCGATGGAATTCGCGGAGCGGCCTATATCTGGCATGCGATGATGGAATATGCCCTCAAGGATGAGCCGGCTGTCCCTTTCACGCGCCCCGAAGGCCTGATCGAGGTGACCGTCTGCTCTGTTTCGGGGCTGAAACCCAACGGTCACTGCCCCACGCGCACCGAGTTGATGATCCCCGGCACAGAACCCACCGAAACGGACAACATCCATCAGGTCTTCCTGGTCAACCGTGAAACCGGGAAACTCGCCACCATCTACACGCCGCCGGAACTGGTGGAGGAGCGCGTCTACATGGTTTTGCCGCCGGAGGCTCAGGACTGGATCAACAGCTTGCCGGAGGAAAAGCGCGTGAACATCCCTCCGACCGAATACGACACGGTCTACGGCCCCAACCAGGCGCAAGCCGAGGTCACAGTCATTTCGCCGACGGCCTACTCGTACGTCAGCGGGGTTTTTCCGATCATCGGTAATGCGCGAGGGGAAAACTTCGGCTTTTACCGCCTGGTCTTCGGTAAGGGGCTGAATCCCACCGAATGGATGCAAATCGGTCCAGACCACGGCAACCAGGTGGACAACAATGTACTGGAATTCTTCGATACCACCGGACTCGAAGACGGTCTCTACACCCTGCAACTCCAGGCCGTCGGGCACGACCAAAGCGTGCGCCAAGCCACGCTGCAATTCACCATCGACAACACGCCGCCAAAAGTCGATCTAACGTTCCCGATCGACGGCTCGTCGTTCACCTACGGTGTGGACGAGTGGGTGAACCTCAACGCCGAGGTCAACGATAACTACGCGGTAACGCGCGTCGAGTTTTTCAAAGGTAACGAGGAGGAGCCATTCCGCGTTCGCAACATCGCGCCGTTCAACGTGAACTGGACGTTGGGCGGGCCGGGCGAATACAGCTTCTACGTCATCGGTTACGATGCTGCCGGGAACAAGACCCAAACGGAGCCGGTGAAGATCCGCGTCGTGGCACGCGAGCGGCCTTAAAGGGTATAAACTTTCCCGGAAGCTAACCATCTTCCGGGAATGTTCAGAACACCTATAAATAGCGGGAAGTTGTATTTTTATGAACCCTTAACGGCTTGCGCGGGATCAGAATCCCGCGCAAGTTTCTGTTCTTCACCGGATGAACCCCTATCCCACCCTCGCCATTTCGACACGTCTGCACGCGGTAGTTACAGTTACGGTGCCCGGTACTGGTGTAACAGTGCTAGGCGTACCCTGTGACGTTGGGACTCGAACCCACGGCGCAGCCCCTCGCGCCTACCATGAGCCAACTTATTCCCCAGTTGGCTGGGTTTGTGCTCGCCCATGTCAAAATGACTACCAACTAAATCCTATTCTATTAGCTCCACAAGCCAATTGATCTCCTGGATTTTCATATCCAAATCACGATATGCTTTTGCCAATTGGTCAGCTTGTGCCTGTATCTCCGAAATATTGACCGCACTCTTGAATTTCACTTCCGACCGGCTAAAACGCGCTTGCGTTACCGAAGCCGCCTCCGTAAGCTCCCGATATATCCCGTGCTTCAGCTTTAGAACATCTCTAATTGCCAAGCCGTCAGAGAGCGTCAGTTGTTCGTCGATTTTGCTAACGCTGTTCGCTTTATTGATGCGTTGAATGAGTTGCGTAAGTCCCTCTGCCAGTTGCTCCATCTCTCGGATCAAATCGCTTGGCGATTCAGCAGGTTTGTCCCCTTCCTGAACCTTTGCATTGCGAAGTAGCCTTTGTTTTAACTGCTCCAGTCGCTTCTGATAATCCGCACGTAAGATCAAAGCTTCGGCTAATTTCATGGGTACCTCCCCATTGTAAATGCTATATAGCGCGGGCGATCTCGCCCGCGCTATATGTTCATCTTCGTAGATAACGAACGACTAGCCCTAACCCTTGTGCCGGCGATTCATCACGGCCTTCTGCACTTCAGCCGCAACCGCGGGCAAGAGGATCAGCGGCAGCATCGGAATCCATTCGTCCAACTGGATGGGCGTCGTATTGAAGATCTCGCCGATCGCCGGGATAGGCAGATAGACCACCCCCATCAGCAACACGAACGAGAACCCAACTGCATACTGCATATACTTGTTGGAGAACACGCCGAGCTTGAACAACGGGTAACGCTCTGAACGCGAGGTGTAGGCGCGGAACAATTCCGACGCTACCAGCGTGACGAACGCCATTGTTTCCGAGGTCAACAGCACAAAGTCCTCGAAAGCCTTTGTACCCGCCATGAAACCATTATCGAGTGCGTGTTTTGGCCCGTATACCTTCCATCCCAAAAGATAGGCGGTCAAAACCGCTGTGGTTATGGCCAGCGTCTGCACGGCGACGCCGATCCACATCTCGCGGTTGATGACCGGCTCCTCCGGCGGGCGCGGCGGACGCACCATAATGTCGGGGTCGCCCTTCTCCAGGCCGAGCGCCAGCGCGGGCGCGCCATCGCTCAACAGGTTGAGCCACAGCAGTTGGATCGCCGTGAGAGGCGGCGCCCAACCCAGCACGGTGGAGATGAAGAGAATGGCGATTTCGGCCACGTTACAGGAGAGCAAGAAGAAGACGAACTTGCGGATGTTGGAGTAGATGATGCGGCCTTGTTCGATGGCGCTGACGATGGAGACGTAGTTATCGTCGGTGAGCACCATATCGGCCGTCTGCTTGGTGACGTCGGTACCGGTGATGCCCATCGCCACGCCGATGTCGGCCTGCTTGAGGGCCGGCGCGTCGTTGACCCCGTCGCCCGTCATCGCCACGATGTTGTTGCGCTTGCGCAGCGCCGAGACGATGCGCATCTTGTGGTTCGGCGACACCCGCGCGAACACATCCACATTGTCGATCCGGTCGGCCAATTGGTCGTCGCTCATCGCTTCCAATTCCGCGCCGGAGATAATCATGCGGCCTTCGCGCAGGACGCCGATTTCCGAGGCAATCGCCGCGGCCGTATCTGGATAATCGCCCGTCACCATGATGGTGCGCAGACCGGCGCCTTGCGCTTTCTGCACTGCCGGGAGCACTTCCGGACGCGCCGGGTCGATCATCCCTTGCAGGCCGACAAAGATCAGGTCGCGCTCGATCTCTTTGTGCTGAAGTTCGCCGGTCGCATCAGCCAACGGACGGTAAGCCACCGCGAGCACACGCAACGCTTGGGTAGCCTGCGCCTTGTTGGCCTCCAGGACTTCTTGGCGTTTGGCGTCGGTCAATGGGATAGTCCCATTGGAAGTGAGGATATGCGTACAACAATTCAATACCAGGTCCGGCGCGCCTTTGGTGATCGCCACGTAGTTATTTTTACCGCCGCCAGGCAGCGGGCTGATATTCGTTTTGTCGGCCGGCTCAAGAGTGTGGATAGTGGTCATCCGTTTACGGTCGGCGTCGAAGGGGATCTCGTTCACGCGCGGGAAAACGGCTTCCAGCTTATCGCGCCAGAAACCCGCCTTTGCGCCGGAGACGACCATCGCGCCTTCGGTAGGATCGCCAATCATCCGGTAATGCGTATCGGTATGCGGTTCGAGGAGCGCGTCGTTGCACAACACACCGCCCCACAGATTAGTTTGCAAGACGGGATAGTCTTCGATACGCAACACCTCAGCGCCGTCAAGCATAAATTTGCCATCCGGGTTGTAACCACGGCCGGTGACTTCATACGTGCGCCCATCGGCCCAGATGCGGGTCGCCGTCATCTGGTTTTGCGTCAACGTGCCGGTCTTATCGGAACAAATGACCGTCGCTGCGCCCAACGTCTCGACGGCGGGTAAACGGCGGATCAGCGCGTGGCGCTTGACCATTTCCTGCATTCCCAACGCCAGACAGATGGTCACGACGGCTGGTAACCCTTCAGGGACGGCAGCAATCGCCAGGCTCACGGAAAGCATGAAGAATTCTTTACTGTGGTCGATCCACTGTTGCAAATCCCAGCCCACAGTCTGGCCCAAAATGACTGGACGCAAGAGACCGACAAGGAAAACGACGCCACAGACTGCCAGGCTGGCGATACCGAGCAACTTGCCGACATCGTCCAGCTTGCGCTGCAAGGGTGTATCTTCGTCTTCCACCGACTGAATCAGTTCGGCGATGTGCCCAATCGTGGTCTGCATCCCGGTGGTGACAACGACGCCCATACCACGCCCATACGTGATGGTCGTGCTCATGAAACCCATGTTGTGCTGGTCGCCCAACCCGGCGTCGGCGCTCATGACGTGATCGGCATTCTTGTTCACCGGCACCGATTCCCCGGTGAGTGAGGCCTCCTCCGCCTTCAGGTTCATACTCTGCACCAGGCGCAGGTCCGCCGGGATAATGGTGCCTGCTTCGAGCAACACGATGTCGCCGGGCACCAGCTCCCGCGAAGGCACCATCACGCGCGTGCCATCGCGGATGACGTGCGCTTCTGGGGCAGCCATCTTCTTCAGCGCGGCGAGGGCCTGTTCGGCCTTGCTGTCCTGAATGATGCTAATGGCCGTATTGAGGATCACAATCGCCACGATGGCCCCGGCCTCGATATAATCCCCCAGGACAGCCGAGATGACGGACGCAACGATGAGGATCATCACGATAAATTCGGTGAGACTTTCCCACAGACGCTCAAAGAACGTCGGCGGCTTCTTCTCTTCCAGTTCGTTGTACCCGTAGGTTTCCAACCGCTTCTTGGCCTCAGCGGTCGTCAACCCGGTACGAATGTCAACGCTCAGTTTTTCGACAGCCGCTTCGATACTTAGAGCATGCCACTTTTCTTCAACTGCACTCATGCAACCTCCTCCATAAAATGATATAAGTTGTAAAAACTGATTGTGGCCTTGACGTACAAATCCACATCATAACATACTCTTGCGGATGGGCAAGAGAACGTGTCAGACTACAAAAGTCTCACCAGCGGGCACAGACTTTTGTAGTCTTTATCACTGCGCCGAGAACTTGTACACTGTCGTCGTCTGGTAGGTCTGACCCGGTTCGAGCGTGGTGGAGGGGAATTCGGGCTTGTTGGGCGAATCGGGATAGTGCTGCGTTTCCAGGCAGAATCCACCGCGCCGCACGTAGACGCGCCCGCCCTTCCCCGGCAGGGTCGGTGGCAGCATGTTGCCGGCGTAGAACTGGATCGCCGGTTCGGTGGTGTGGACATCCATCACCCGGCCCGATGACGGTTCGTAGACCTGCGCCGCCAGCCGCAGCGCGCCCGGCTCGCCGTTGACGATCCAGTTGTGATCGTAGCCGCCGCCGAACTTGAGCTGCGCGTCGTCCGCGTCGATGCGCGCGCCGGCGGGCGTCGGCGTGCGGAAATCCATCACCGTGCCGGCCACGGGGCGCAGTTCGCCGGTGGGGATCAGCGTCCCATCGACCGGCGTGAAGGCGTCGGCGTTGATCAGCATGTCGTGATCCAGGATCGTCTCCGCCGCGCCTGCCGAGAGATTGAAGTACGAGTGGTTGGTCAGGTTGACGACCGTGGGCTTGTCCGTATTGGCCGTGTAGTCGATCTGGAGCGCATTGTCGTCGGTCAGGGTGTAGCGCACTGTGACGGAGAGCGTGCCGGGATAGCCTTCTTCCCCATCCGGGCTGACGTAGGCTAAAACGAGGGCCGGTCCATCGACAGTTTCCATCGCGCGCGACATCCATACTTTCTTGTCGAAGCCCTTGATCCCGCCATGCAGATGATTCTGGCCGTCGTTCTGCGCCAGCGCGTACTCCACCCCTTCGAGGGTGAATCTGCCGTTGGCGATGCGGTTGCCGAAGCGTCCCACCAGGCAGCCGAAGTACGGGCTGTGCGTGACGTACTCGGCCAACGTGTCGAAGCCGAGCACGACGTCCGCAAAAGTCCCGTCACGATCTGGCGCCGTTAACGAAACGACGATCCCCCCATAGTTGGTGATCGTCGCGCGCATCCCCTGCGCATTGACCAAAGTGTACAGGACAACCTCTGTTCCGTCAGCCAAAGCGCCAAATGATTGCTTTTCGATCTTCATAGCCTCTCCTCCTCACAAAGATAAACCCCGAATCTACACGAATTTTCACGAATAAGAAACAATATCAGGTGACGTCGCACCCGCGCGCGCAGCCCGCCCGGCCCCACGCGCTGCCCACGTAGCAATACAATCCAGCAGGTAACGTATGTTCCCCTGACGCGCCTATCGTACAACGAACCGCGACGGGAATGTGCAATCCTACTGCATACGCGCCGGGCGCCGCCGTCAGTAGCGCATCTGGGATTTCCAGAATGCGCCCCCTAACCAGTTCAGAATCACACCCAGGAGCAACACAAGCACGCCCACAATGTCCATCAGATAG
>DAOUAY010000224.1:0-2934 GCA_034432995.1 Anaerolineae bacterium
GCGGCACCACGGTTACGCTGAATGTCGATGCGCAGTGCAACCGGCTGACTGTCGAACCTGGCGCCACGCTCATCATTCCGGATGGCTTTTCACTTTCTGTGCGCGAAGCAGTGGATAATCGGGGCATGTTACGTCAGACACGCACCGTCAACGCGGAGCACGTCGCATTTCTGGAGATGGCCGACGCTTATGGGGTCGCCCGTTACCGGGGCGTCGAAATCACCACCCCCAACAACCTGGGACAAGTCACGGTTACAGTGCGGGTGCCGGCCCCTGGGGAATATTGTACCGCTACCGGCGCAGGTTCACCGGCTTATGCCCGGCGCTGTGTCGAAATTACGGCTCAAAACAACGTCAGCGCGACTGTGCGTCTTTGGGCGAGCACTACGGAAATGAACGGTCTTGTCGATCCCCGGCTCTACCGCTATGTCACGCCGCAATGGGAACGTCTGGGCCTCAACGCAGCCACCGGCGTGGCAGGCCGCTATGCTTACGTGGAAGCCACAACACCAGGTTTCTCACACTTCCTGATAGCCGAGAATACCACCGCGCCTACCAGCGTCGCTCCATTGGGCGTGGGGATTTCGCGCGCGTTTGATGTGGCTTTGTTCGGCTTGATGGCGGTGGGATTGGTCGGCGGCGCGATGATCGAGTTCCGCCTGCGCCGCCGCCGTTGATGCTTTTCAAGAGGGAGTTATAGCAGAAAGCGGTGGAGGACTGTACCTTACTCCTCCACCGCGATGTAAAGCTCCTCGCTGTTCCAGAGCGTGCTGTACGCCGTGCCGTCAGGACGCAGGCCACGCACCTGCGGCCGCGCGATGAACCAGAAGGGCCGCCAGGTCAAGAAGACGGTTGGCAAATCTTGCAACAGAAGGGCATCGGCTTCCTGGAGCGCCTTGTCCTGTTCGTCGATGTCGATGGCCGTCAGCGCGCGCTGGCAGGCTGCATCGTATGCCTCAGAGACATAACCGCTGACGTTTTCGCCGATCCAGCCATTGTCCTCGGTGGGAATCCGCGTGGAGAGCCATCCACCGCACAGTTGCGGCAGTTCGGCGCGCCAGCCGAACAGCGCCATCTCGTAGGTGCGCCCAATCAGGGGGCTGACCGCATCATTGGCATAAAAAAGCTGAACTTCGGTCGGTTTGGACTGCACGCCGATCCCACATGCCTCGAAATTGGCCGCTATGTGCGCCGCGGTGACGAAATACTGCGGCGCCAGATGCAGCGTCAGGCTCAACGGCGTGCCATCGTCGAATTCTGATACGTCGTGCGCCTCGCGGATGCCGTCGCCGTCCTCGTCGCGCCAGCCGGCCTCATCCAATGTCGCCTGTGCCGCGAGGGGGTCGTAAGCCGTCAGCGCCGCAATGTGCGGGTCGAAAGCCGGATGTCCTGGTGGAATGAAGCCACTGGCGGGCACGAATGCCTGCCCGGAAAGCGCCTCACTCAATGCCGTGCGGTCGATACACTGAATCAACGCATGGCGGACTTGCGGATCATGCAAGGGCGAATGCCTTTCATCCGCCGGTTGCAGGTTGAAGTCGAGCCGCACCACCACCGGCTTGACATCGGCCCAGATCATCGCCTGGCCTTGCCCGAGCAGGTACATCCACGTCTGCCAGTCGGTCGACATCACCGGATCGGGCAGCAGCACGTCGCATTGCCCGGCGAGCAGCAGTTCACCCCAGGCATTGGGATTTAGGGTGGGGAAGCGGAAGCTGATGGTTTCCAGCGTGGGCGGTGTCCCGCTGTAGTAGGGATTGGGTTCCAGCCGCACTTCGCGCCCGGCCTCCCAGGCGACGATGCGGAACGGACCGGTGGCAGGCGGCGTGCGATCCTCCAGGACTTGCTTCAGGCTTTTATCTTTCCAGCGATGAGCCGGCTGGGGCGGAAAGAGGAAACCGGGATAATCGGTGCTGAGATAGCCGGGAATCCCTTCCCAGCGCGCGATGTGGCGATTCACGGCCACAAAACTGGCCGTGCGTTCGACCAAATCCCGCCAGCGCCCGTAGGTCTCCGGCGACTGGGCCAGGTAATACCCCAGGATGACGTCATCGGTTGTCAACAGCGTCCCATCGGACCACTTCGCATCGGTTTTGAGGGTAAAGGTGATGATAAGTTGCGGCAGTTCCAGCGTCTCCTCGCTCTCGTTGGTCTGGAGCGCGCCCGCAGCATCGACGTAGCGCGCGCCGGGCGGCACGGGAACTGTGCGGGTGATTACGTCGCCAGTCGCAGGGGAAGGCACGTGCTCAACCAGCCGCGCTTCCCAACGGTGGCTTATCCGTTCCAATGGTTCCTCGTAGAACAATGCCAGCAGGTCGTAGGCCGATTGCGAAGGAGCGAAGGGGCTGGCGTAGGTTGGCTCAGTGGCGCACACCACGAGTTGTTGAGAATGCGGCGTAGGTTCCGGCGTCCGGGTGGAGATAGCCGTTACGGATGGCGTTGTCGTTGGCGAGGGTACGGCGGCTGTCGGAGATGGGGCAGGAGAGGTCTCCGTGGTAGCGCAGGCCGTTAACACAATGACGACCAGACCGGTGAGCAGGACCCAGCGTAAGCGGATCATACCACATCCTTTCGACTGAGATACAGCAATAAGGCCAACGTTAACCCTCCTAACAGCGCCAGGGCGACCAGTTTGTAGAAGCGCGAGACCAGCGTCAATCCCAGCGTGCCGGCGATTGCACAAAACACCCAGTAGCCAGAGACGATGACACGGGTCGAATATCCGGCGTCCTGCAACCGGAAATGGAGATGCCGGCGATCCCCCCGAAAGGGACTCGCCCCGTGTCGCCAGCGGTCCAGGATCGTCCATGCCACATCGACGATGGGGATGCCCATCACCAATAGCACGGTGGCGACACGTCCGCCGGCGATCAGACCAAGCGCGCCGAGCAGGTACCCCACCATAAACGCGCCGTTGCTCCCCATAAAAACGCG
>DAOUAY010000225.1:0-2050 GCA_034432995.1 Anaerolineae bacterium
AGCCTGTTCCCCAATTTGACAGCGATTCTGGTGTGGGGTGTGCTCATCAACATCATCAATCCCGGCGTGAACCTCAGCCACTTCAACATCCTGCTCAAGCTGTGTCCTGAAGAGCGCCGCGCGAGTTACATCGCCTTTTATTCGACCATCATCAATATGGGCGCTTTCATTGGCCCGCTGATCGGTGTAGCGCTGTCCAAGACGCTCGACATTCGCCTGTTGCTCATCATCGGCGGCAGTATCCGGCTGCTCGGCGCGTTGCTGTTCCACGTGTTTCCGGTTCAAGCAGAGATTAAGAGTGAAGAGTGAAGAGTGAAGAGTGAAGAGTGAAGAAATGGAAGCAGAGAATGATGAATCACGGATCGAAAATCCAAAATCGAAAATCGAAAATCAATTCGAGCTGGTCTATGCGCTGGTGCGGGAGATTCCACGGGGGAAGGTGGCGTCGTATGGGCAGATTGCGCGGTGGCTCGGCTGGCCGCGCGGGGCGCGCACGGTCGGCTGGGCCTTGCGCGCGTTGCGCACGGACGAGATCCCCTGGTATCGCGTGGTCAACGCGCAGGGGCGCGTCAGCCTGACCGGCGACGATGGCTTGCAGCGGGCGCTGCTGGAAGCAGAAGGCGTCGTCTTCGATGCTGCCGGGCGGATCGATCTGAAAGTCTATGGCTGGACCGGGCCGGTTATTCCGTGGGGGGAGGAATGGCGAATGGCGAA
Organism: Anaerolineae bacterium; assembly: GCA_034432995.1. GTDB lineage: Bacteria > Chloroflexota > Anaerolineae > B4-G1 > SLSP01 > DSWT01. The sequence goes on from DAOUAY010000225.1 coordinate 715, forward strand.
TGGGGAATGGCGAATGGGGAATGGCGAATGGCGAATGGGGAATGGTAAAAGACGGTTGACGTTTTAGTCAGTTTGCTCTATGATTGAGAGTGTAGGGCTGACCGGTTCAACCGGAACCAAACAGGCTTTCGCCGCCCGTTTTCTGGCGCGTTGTGCGGAGATGTGCGCGGCCAGGCCCTCACAAGGAGGCATCGATCTGAACATTGTAGCCGTAACTGAAGATACCATCGGCGCAGCGCAGGCGCTCGTCAATCGGGTGTTTCCGGTGCAAAGCCCGGTTGAAAAATTGTTCTTCTGGACGTATGCGCGTCGTGAATCCCGATCGGGGAAATTAGCGATGCGGCTCGCCGGGATAGCGGAGTTCACAGCCCTGTGGGTGGCGCTGGACGAAGAAAACACGGTCGTTGGCACAACCGGCCTGTATCGCTATCGCAAAGATGCGCACGAAGCGGTTTGGCTCTCGTGGTTCTGTGTAGCGCCGGAAGCGCGGGGAGCGGGTCTTGGCGGTCGCTTGCTGGATTTCACCATTGAACAGGCGCGTCCGACAGGAGCTAAGGTTCTCCGGCTATACACGTCGAATCTCCCGAGCGAGGCGGTGGCGCAACGTCTCTACGAAAGCCGTGGTTTGACCATCTACCGGACGAAAAACCGCTTGTTCTACCAACATCTCGAACGCGAAAGGCAACTGACACAGGAATAAGATGGATCTAGCACAGTTCAAACAACAGGCCGCCGAATACGCGGCGAAATTCGTAACTTCCGGCATGGTCGTGGGATTGGGGCACGGCAGTACGGCCATCTTCGCCGTCCGCGCCATTGCAGCGCGGCTCGCCACCGGTGAACTCAAGAACATCGTGGCGATTCCCTGCTCACGGCAGACAGAAGCCGATGCGCGCGCTTTGGGCATCCCTCTCACCACGCTAGAAGAGACACCCGCCATCGACATAACGATCGACGGAGCCGACGAAGTCGATCCCGCGCTCAATCTGATCAAAGGCGGCGGCGGCGCGCTCTTACGGGAGAAGATCGTTGCTCAGGCCAGCAGCCGTGAAATCATCGCCGTCAACGAGGGCAAGCTCGTTCCAGCATTGGGGACGGTGTGGGCCGTGCCGGTCGAGGTCATCCCCTTTGGCTGGCGCTCACAAGCCAATTTTCTCACCGCCCTGGGAGCCGAAGTCACACTGCGCCGCTCGAGCGATGGCGAGCCTTTCCGCACCGATCAGGGCAACTTGATTCTGGACTGTCGCTTTGGGCCGATTGCGCAGCCGGAGGAACTGGCCGCGCAACTTCGCGCGCGCGCCGGGATCGTCGAACACGGGATGTGTCTGGGGATGGC
>DAOUAY010000226.1:0-4706 GCA_034432995.1 Anaerolineae bacterium
CGCGCGTTGCTGCGTCCTTCCAGGCGGATGTCCTTCCACACACCGACCGGCGGCAGTTGCGGACCCCAGTCCCAGCCGAACTGGCAGGGCGCTTTACGCAGATATGGCCCGCCGGGGATCGCCTGCGAGACGCCGCGCAGCGGGCGCTCTTCCTGTTTGGCGGTGATGTACTGCACTGACGAGCGGAAGAAGATCAGCAACTCATTCTCGCCTTCGCGTAGCAAGGGTTTCACGTCCCAGATGTATTGGCGGAACATGTTGTCCGTCTCGCCGAGCCGCACGCCGTTGAGCGTGACCTCCGCCAGCGTATCCAGCCCGTCGCAGACCAGGGTGACGCGCTGTTCCGCCATCAGCGCCGCGTCCACCGTAAACGTGCGCCGGTAGACCCAGTCGCTTTCGGCGACCCACAGCACGCGCTTCTCGTTGTCCGCGACGAACGGATCGGGAATCAGGTCCAGCGCCATCAAATCAGTATGAACGCCCCCCGGCACGCGCGCCGGCAGCCAAGCCTCTTCATCACTTTTATGAAATTGCCATTCACCAGCTAAAGATTGGATATGCATCGTTAAGTCTCCTATTGGGAAATGAGAAATGGGTAATCGGTAATCGGTGATTAGTGCGTCGGTTCTATGAATCTTGCATCCTGCATCTTGCATCCTGCCTCTTGAATCATGACTCGTGTTTTGGACTCGGCGCTTTCGACGGCCCCAAAGACCATCGCCAGGCTTTTGATGTTGTCGGCGCAGACGGTTTCGGGCGTGGCGCCGGTCTGCACGCAGTGGATGAACTCGCGGATGACGCCGCCGTGTCCGCCGGTTTTGTCGGGATTCTCGTAAATGGGCACATCCACGGTCTCCCATTCCGAGAAAAAACCGCCGCGTTTGGCGACGATTTGCGCTTTGAAATCGGTTGCGCCGTCCCAGAGCACCGTCCCCTGCTCGCCGATGATGCGCCACGCGCACTCCCACGTCGTATTCAGCCCCTCCGCGCACCAACTGCCCCGGTACGAGTAGACGAGACCCTCGCTCATCTCGAACGTCGCCATGGCCGAGGCGTCGTGAGCGTACCACGAACCGGCAGGATTCCATTCGTGGCAGTAGACGGCGTGCGCGTCTGCGCCCGTAATCAGCCGCGCCATATCGAAGGTGTGAATCGCCATATCCACCAGCAGCACGTGCTTCATCTGGTCGCGGAAACCGCCGAAGTGCGCGCCGATGTAGAAGTCGCTGTTGACGGTGGTGATGCGTCCAAGCGCGCCGGAGGCCAGGAAGGACTTGAGCCGCCGGATGTTGGCGTCGTAGCGGCGGTTCTGGATGACGGCGTAGATTTTACCCGCCGCCTCTGCCGCCGCGACCATCGCCCGCGCGTGTTCCAGCGTATCCGCCAGCGGCTTCTCGCCGAGGACGTGGCAGCCGTGGCGCAGCGCCGTCAACGTGACGTCGTGGTGCGCTTCCGGCACGGTGCAGTCGAAGACGACGTCGGGTCGGGTCTCCGCAAGCGCCGCCGTCACATCCGTCTCCACCAGCGCATCCGTCCAACTGTACTCTTCCGCGCGCGCCCGCGCCGCCTCTTCGCGCAAGTCTACGAAACCTGCCATCACCACATCGGGCATCTCCTTGATCGCGTTCAGCCACGCCCGGCTAATGCCGCCGCAGCCGACCAAAACCGCTTTTACAGGTTGTGTCATGCTTCCTCCTTGATCGTAGTGGCAAAGACTACAAAAGTCTCGACACGCACTGCGCCATGCACAATTGTCGATTAACGCAGCGTTTGCTCAACCGGGTGTCTCGTGAGACTTTTGTAGTTTGGTTCTTGCTCAATCTGCTGACTGATAAACAACGTCACCTAGCAATTCCCCGGACAGCGCGAGCAACGTTGCCCCGAAGTGCCAGCGGCGATCCGTCTTGGGATAGTGAATCAGCAAGGTGTTCGTCCCGGCGCGCAGGTACAGTTTGCCAGTGAAGCGTGTGCCGTGTACGAACAGCCCATGCACCGAATCGATCGCCGCTTTGGCGTCTTCAGCGACTTTTGCGCCGTTCACGTAAACCGTCACCGGCCCGTTCGCAGTGAAGGCCAGTACGGCTTCGCGCGCTTCGGGACTCACCACAGTGGTCGTCAGATACGCCGCCCGCGGCGCCTCAGCCGTGGCTGCAGTCCATCGACTGCGCTCCAGATAGGTGAAGTACGCGCGCCGGTAGTTTTCGGTCTCCGCCAGGTTCTGCGCCAGTGTCCGCCACACCAGGTTGGGACTGGGATTTCCGGCAGCGTCCAGGACATCGGTAGGGGTGAGCGCGACTTCATCAAGATTGTAAAACGTGGCGCGCCAGGTGGGGATTGCGGGGAACAAAGCGGCGCTGCGGAAGCGCGTGCGCGTCGTTACGCCGCGCCAATGTAGCATCACCTCTGCCTCCCACGTCATCTTGGCGATGCCATCGCAGGCGAAAGGGGTGGGGATCACGTGCGATGTCGAGGTTTCGGTTATAGCGACGACCTGGGTTTTCGTCGCGCCATTTCGATGAATAGTGAAGGCGATCTCGGCGGTATAGGGATCGCCATTCATCGGCCCGGCGAGAATGACGTGGCCCATTTGCCGCGTGGCCTCTTCGGGAGTGCTGTACTGGACGAAATGGGCAAACGGCGCGCCCCCGCGCTGCATATCCAACGTGACGATTGCCCCGCCGCTCATTGCGGTCACGACAACCGGCTGCGATTTGAGCTGCTTGGGAACGTCAACCCGTGTGGTCAGCGTTGCCGCTTCGTATTCCCATTCGACCGGCATCCCATTTGCGGTGACGCGCATTGGCCTGGAGCATCCCCGCATTGTCACCGTGTAACCGCGCGCATCGGGCAGCGCCTCACAGTGTCCTTCGACCGGCGCGATGTTGACCGTCCACGTGTGGGTGTCCGGCTGTTGCGTCTCGATTGCCGTCCATTCGCACCGCCCGCGCAGGTACGCTTCGGTAAGGCCGTCGTCTTCGTAGAGGCGAAATGTCCCTGTCCCCGGGAAGACGACCAGCTCAAGTTCGTCATTGGGCTGTGCAGCGGTTGTCCCTGATCTCAGGTGTGGTTCCGGTTGTGGGATGAATTCGGGCGCGAGCGGCAAAATCGCCCCTGCTTTCATCAGCATGGGGACGCGGCTGATGTCGCCTGTCAACCGCACCCAACGCGGCCCGGTGAAGGTCTCCAGCGTTTGGTAATCGATCCACGTTCCTACGGGAATCCACACATTGATCGCGGCCAGGCCTGTTTGCAGGTCTGCCGGGGTGACGATCGGCGCGGCGATCATCTGATCGCCGAAGTAATACTGGAAGCGGGCGACGTAGGCATCGTCGGCTTCTGGGTGTTCGAAGTACATCGGGCGGCACAGCGCCAGGCCCGTGTCCGAGGTGATACGCGCCATCGTGTACAGATAGGGGATCAGCCGGTAGCGCCAGCGGAAGGCGTCCATTGCGGCGGCGCTGTACGGCTTCGGGTAGGCCCAGGGACGGCGCTCCGCGCGTGGGTCCTTCGTCGAGTGCAGGCGCAAAATGGGACTGAGCGCGCCGAACTGCACCCAGCGCGCGTACAATTCCGGCTCCGTCGCCCCGCCCATGTGACCGCCGATGTCGTGGCTCCACCACCCGTAGCCGACGTTCGCCGCCGTCGCGGTGAGGTACGGCTGGAATTGCAGCGCCGTCCATACGACGTAGGCATCGCCGGAAAAACCGATGTAGTAGCGATGATTGCCCAATCCGCCCCACCGGCTGTAGAGCATCGGGCGCACGCCGTGTCCATCAGAATGGACATGCCTCTTGATGTCGTTGAAGTGCAGGTGGTTGATCCACGGGAGCGGGTCCAGGCCCTTGACCTCGGAGATTTCGCCCTGCTGCCAGTCCATCCACCAGAAGTCTACGCCGTCGTCCTCCATCGGGTGGTGGAGCATCTCGAAGTAATGGCGGACGTACTCTTTGTCCGCGATGCGGAAGGGGACCGGTTCGCCGCTCTCTGGATCGATGCCAACCGCCTTGGCGAACTGGGGGTAGATCTCTTCGTGGGGATGCACGCCATCGGCGGGATGCAGGTTGAGCGTGATGCGCAACCCCTTCTCGTGCAGCCACGCGAGGAACGCGGGCGGATCGGGGAACAGCTCGCGGTTCCACGTGTAGCCGGTCCAGCCGTCGGGCGTGTGCCAGTCCATGTCGATAACGAACACGTCCAGCGGGACGTTGTGCGCCTCGAATTCGGCCACCAGATCGCGCAAATCCTGCTCGCTGTAAGCCCAATAGCGCGACCACCAGCCGCCGAGGATGTAGCGCGGGATCAGCGGAATATCGCCGCCGAAGGGCAAGTACTCGGCGAGCGCGGCCTTGTAATCGTGCCCGTAGCCGAAGAAATACCAGTCTTGCAGCGCGCAGTCCGGGCGCGGGCCGACCCAGCCGTCGTCGTCGAAGATGACGTTCTTGCTGTCGTCGAAGAGCGTCCAGCCGGCGCGGGAGAGCAGCCCCTCGTCGAGCGCCGCGTCGCCCTCGCACTCGTCGAGCGTGCGCCGCGTGCCGCGCAGGTTCGCCGGATTGGGCGCGCCGGGCGTCCAGGTGACGGATTCACCGTTGAGGATGAAGGTGATCGAGAGGGTGTCGGCAGTGAATCTGTCAACGGATTGAACGGATTTAACGGATGAAGAGGGGCGGTAATGCAATGTGAGCGCATCCGTTTTTATCACGAGTGCG
>DAOUAY010000227.1:0-2116 GCA_034432995.1 Anaerolineae bacterium
ATGTGAGTCCGCATCGTAACGGCAATCTCTGGCTGAGTTTCAAATGCGCGGGTGAAGGGCTGTTCTATGCCATTCGCACGCAGCGGAATTTTCGCATTCACCTTGTGGCGACGGCGCTGGTGGTGCTCATGGGGATGTGGCTACGTTTGCCGGGCGTCTCGTGGGCGATTCTCGTGTCAATCATTGGCCTGGTGCTCGTCACCGAGATGATGAACACCGCCGCCGAAGCCCTGGTGGACCTCGCCAGCCCCGACTATCACCCGCTCGCCAAGCTGGTGAAGGACGTGGCCGCGGGCGCGGTGCTGGTGATCGTCATCACCTCGGTGATCGTGGGCTTGATGATCCTCGGCCCGCCGCTGTTGGCGCGGTTGGGTCTGTAACGCAGGATCGAATCCACACGAATTTCAATTCGTGTGGATTCGTGATGACTACAGCTAGAATTGCGCATCCGCCGGCATCCCGGACTTGAGCGCGCCATCGCTGTTGTCCAGCCGGATTTCGACGGCGTAGAAGGTGTTGAGGCGCTCTTCCGCCGTGGCGACGTTGCGCGGGGTGAACTCCGGTTGGTCGCCGATGCGGGCCACTTCGCCATCGAAGACGCGCCCTGGATAGCTGTCCACGGTCACTTTCACCGCCTGCCCCAGGTATACGTGGCCGATCTGTCCTTCCGGCACGTAGACGTACAGCGTCACCGCGTTGAGGTCGGCCAGTGTGAGAATGGTCGCCGCAGGCGCGACCAACTCACCGATGTTGGCAGCGCGCGCCACCACCACGCCGTTGATCGGGCTGGTGATGGTGCTGCGTTCGATCTTCTTGCGCAACACGTTGGCCTCGGCCTCCGCCTGGCGGACGGTGGCTTTGGCGACGGCGAGTTCCTCCGGGGTGGGGCCGGCGAGCAGGTCGTCGAGTTTGGCTTGCGCCACAGCGACGGCTTCTTCGGCGACGCGATACTGTCCTTCGGCGGCGTTCGCTTGCGCGATATAGCCAAGCGGGTTGTTGCGAATCCGCAGGAGTTGGTTGAGCAATGTTTGGGCCGTTTGCTCATCGGCTTCGGCGCGGGCGAGCGCTTCGCGTGCGGCGACCAGTTGGAGGTCTGCCACTTGCTTCTCGACGCCCTCTTTGGGCGCGATGCCGTGCAGCATCTCCTGGTTAGCGAGCTGCGCTCTGGCAAGTTCCGCGCCCTGAGCAGCCAGCGCCACTTGCGTGCGCGCCTCGACGATCTGCGCATTCAACTCCTGGGGGTTCTCCACCATCGCCAGTGCGTTTTGCCATGCCCGGTAGGCGCCGTCACGCTGCGCCTCGGCCAGCGCGATGGCGGCGCGCGCCGCCGCGATCTCCGCGGGATGTGCGCCGGCCTCGAGCAGTGTCAGGTCGGCCTGGGCGGCGACCACGGCGGCCTCCGCCGGAGAGAGTTGCAGCAGCCACGGCGTTGCATCCAGCGTCACGAGGACGTCGCCTACAGCCACCTGCTGTCCCCCCTGGACAAGAATGGATTCGATGCGCCCGCCGAACTCGCTGGCAATGCGGATTTCCTGGGCGCGAATCGTGCCGGAGGCGATCAACGTCGCCCCCGTGCTGGCCTCCGTCGCCTGCAAGCAACCCGACAGCGGAATGACGAAAAGTAAAAGCGTTAAGATCCAACCGTATTTTTTGCTCATTGTAGTCTCCTGAAAAATGGCAAATGGCAAATCACCGATTACTGATCACCGATTGCCGATTGCTAATCTCTAATCTCCCCAAACACCACATCCGCCGGCATGCCCATTTTGAGCGCGTTCGCTTCGTTCTGGACGGTGATCTCAACCGCGAAGACGAGGTTCACCCGTTCCTCCTGGGTGGCGACGTTGCGCGGCGTGAATTCGGCGCTCTCGGCAATGCGACTGACGTACCCCCTGAAGATGCGGCCCGGAAAACTGTTGACGGTGATTTGTACCGGCTGGTTGACATAGACCTGACCGAGTTGGTTCTGCGGCACGTAGACGGTCAGCGTCAGTTTGTTGAGATCGGCAATGGTGAGCAGCGTCGCGCCCGCCGCCGCGACCTCACCAGGATGCATGATGACGTCCACCACAACGCCATCGATGGGCGCGGTCAGCGCGTACATCTCGCGCTGGCG
>DAOUAY010000228.1:0-18859 GCA_034432995.1 Anaerolineae bacterium
GTCAGCGTGTAGGTTGGCGGCGGATTGTCGGCTGGATCACCGTAGATGACGCCGCGCCCGTTGGTGCTGAGGTACACTCGTCCATAAATGCGCGGATCACCGGTGATGGCGGCGCCCGTCCAGGCGTATTGGTGTCGATCGTCGTTGATGCGCACCCAGCTCGCGCCCGCGTCGATGGAGCGGTAGATGCCACGGACACCATCGACCTGACCGCTGATGTAGATCGCCATGTAGGTCTTGCCTGGCGCCGGCGCGCCAAAACCGACCACATCGGCTTTTTCCACATTCGCCAGCTTCGTGAAGCTGTCGCCGCCGTCGGTGGAGTGCCACAGCCCATAGACGGTGTCGTCGTTGCCACCCGCCAGCCAGATGTCGCCCGCGATACCGGGGACAGCCTTGAACTTAGCCGTAGCGGTCACTGGCCAGCCGACGCTGATCGTCGTGGTGAAGGTCGCACCGCCATCCTCGCTCCGGTAGAAGTTGCCGCCGGCGTAAGCGTAGAAGGTGTCCGAATTGACGCGGTCGGATTCGACCGTCGCACCCGCCGGTACGCCGACGCTCGGCAGCCAGCTATTGCCGTTGTTGATCGAGTAAACCACCGAGATCCCCGGCGACCAGACAATCGCGCTGCCATCCGCTGCTACCGCAACGTTTCCGCCCCGATTAAGGACCACCGGCTCAGTCACCGCCGCCGTCCAGGTAAAGCCGCCATCCTGCGAGTAGCTGAGGTTCTTGATGTTGTCGCCGTCGCCCACGCGCACGATGAACTCCGGGTCAAGTTCGGCGTAGTCCAGGCCGGTGCCGGAGGCAAAGACGGGATTCGTGGTCATGCCAGGGGGAACGACGGTCAGGTCATCGTGGCGGAAGCCGCCGATGTCGGCAAGGGCACTGAGCAGGCGCGTGGCTCCGGTCGGCGGGCTGATCAAATCGTGTACGGCGGTTTCTTCGAGGCCCTGCGCCTTGACGGTGATCGTCACGGTCTTGTTCTCGTCCCAATCGGTGAGATTGTCGCTCCCATAAATCGTAGCGCCGGTGACGTATAGCATCCGGTTGGGGTTGAAGGGATCGATTTCGAGATCGCCGATCATCCAACCCAGTTTGGGCGCTGTCTCAGGTAGCGGGTCCACAGTGCGCCCCCAATTCAGCCAGGGAGCGCCAGAAATATCCTGAACGTAGTGGTTCACGCGAGGCCAGGGCCAACTCGCCGTGCTGACGATCTCCCAGATTCGCTTCCAGGTTGCGCCGCCATCGGTGCTGCGGAAGATGATGTCGTCCGGCCACCAGGATTGCTGGCTGGAGACCATCACCACGTTCGGATCGGACGCATCCACAGCCAGACCACCATATCCGTAAGTCCACCAACTCAGATTTGGATCGGGGTGCAGCGGGGGCGAGATATCCGTCCAGACGCCGGTGTTCGTGTCGTGCTTCCAGACCGCGCCCGCACTACCCTGGTAAGGGCCGCAGTTGTTGCTATAAGTGATGTAGAGCACGCCGTTGGAAGCCAACACGCCGTGGTAGGGCAGATAGCCCTGTTCGGGCTGGCCGGGGACAGGTTCCCAGGTATTTCCGCCATTGGTGCTGCGGTATACCGTGGTTTCGGTCATTGCCACACCCACATAGATATTCCGCGTGGGCATGTGGGCCGTACCGCCTTCGCCGTCAAACACGACCCACACCACACCGATCAGGTCGCCATCGTAGTCACCTGTGCCCGGCGCGTAATTGCCCACTGCCGTGAAATTATCCACCTTCGTCCAGGTTACGCCAGAGTTCATGCTGCGCCACAGGCCGTTGCCGCTGCGCGTGCCCAAGTAGAGGATGTTGTTGGCGTTGGGGTCGATCGCCAGCCGCTCGCCCATCGCGCGACCGGGCATGTTGCCGCCGCCTTTGAACGGCAGTTCGGTGATTTCCCAGGTCGCGCCACGGTCGGCAGAACGCAGGATCGCCGCGTTGCCGGGATCCCAACTGTTGGTATAGGTGCCCACAAACGCATAGACCCGATTCGGGTCTACCGGATCCGTCGCCAGACTATCCACGCCGGTCCACCCCCACTGATCCCAACCAACCCAGTCCAGCAGGGGAATCCAGCGGTTGGTGGTCGTATCCAGCCGGTAGGCTCCACCGATGTCGGTGCGGGCATAGACCAGCCCCGGCTCGGTGGTGTTGAAGATGATGCCCGGCACAAAGCCGCCGCCGACCACCTCCACATTTTTCCAGGAATAAGGCTCCGAAGGCGCGGTGAGCGTCCGGGCCTGCACGCCGCCACTGTGCGTCGAGGACCACCAGACGCCCATCAACGCCAGTGTAAGCCCAAAGATCAACATAACGCTACTCAACTTATCCCGTTTCATATCCTGACCTCCTCACAAAGACTAAATTGAGATTGAAAGGGAAGTGGGCCTCGTGCCCTCCAACACAGACCCACATAAAAAATAATATAGGGAAATCCATCCCGCGTCAAGCATGCTTTCGTAATCTTGACAAATCCCTTTATCGTCCATACAATAAAATCACTTCCCTGCCTAATGACCTGACAAACAAGACCAAAATGGTCATCTGTCACCTTTGATGAGCAGCACAATGCATATTCAACCTGCTATTTCATCTTCAGCAATCCGTGGGACAATATACTATCGGCAATTACCTTTCAGGAGGTCACGTCATGATCCAGGTGATGATCAAAAGCGGTGAATATTACGACTCCATCACCCTGTTGCAAGTGGCGCAGGGACTTTCGAAACTGGCTGGCGTGGAAGATGCCGCTGTGGTGATGGGCACCCCCGCCAACAAAGGCATCCTCAAGGACGCCGGGATGCTCACACCGGAAGCTGCCGCTGCCTTTGCCGACGATCTCATCATCGCGGTGAAAGTTGCGGCGAAGGCCAAGGTCGATGTGGCGGCGCGTGTCGATGAACTGCTCAGAGCCTCCCGCACGCCCAAAGCCGAAAGCGGCGCGGTAGCCGCGCCCAAGACGGTATCCGCTGCCGCGCAACAACTCGCCGGCGCCAATATCACCCTGGTGTCTGTAACCGGGCGATACGCGGCAGGGGTAGCCCGCGAAGCACTCAATCGAGGACTGCACGTCTTCCTTTTCAGCGACAACGTCAGCGTCACGGACGAAATCGCACTCAAGACGCAGGGGCGCGAGAAAGGGCTGCTGGTGATGGGGCCGGACGCCGGGACCGCGATACTCAACGGCGTGGCGCTCGGTTTCGCCGATGCTGTCATTCCCGGGCCGGTGGGCGTCGTCGCGGCATCCGGGACGGGATTGCAGGCCGTCACCAGCTACCTCACGCGGATGGGCGTGGGCATCACCCAGGGCATCGGCACGGGGGGACGCGATCTCTCCGAGGCTGTCGGCGGCATCATGATGCTCGAAGGGCTGAAGGCGCTCCAGGCCGATCCCGCCACCGAGGTATTGCTCCTGGTCTCCAAACCACCCGCGCCCGCCGTAGCGGCGAAGGTGCTCAAGCACCTGCAAGGTGGCGCCAAGCCCGCCGTCGTGTGCTTCCTGGGCGGCAAGCCGAAAGTCATCCGTGAAGCCGGCGGCATCCCCGCCGCAACGCTCGAAGAAGCCGCGCATCTCGCCGCCGCCATGGCGCGCGGTGAATCGCCGGATACGGCAGTGCAGCACCTGCACGCCCAACACCAGGAACTCAAAAAGATGGCGAAAAAACTCGTGGGGCGCTTGCAGATGCGCCAGAATTACTTCCGCGGCCTGTTCAGCGGCGGTACGTTCTGTTATGAGAGCCAACTCATCCTGAACGCGATGCTAAGTAAAGGCGCGGTCAACTCAAACGCGCCGGTAAAGAAGAAGCACCATCTGGCAGACGCGAACAAAAGCGTGGGCCACACCGCCGTCGACCTGGGCGAGGACGCGTTCACCGTGGGCCGGTTGCACCCGATGCTCGATCCGACGCTGCGCAATCGCCGCATCCTCCACGAGGCGCGCGACCCGGAGACCGCCATCGTCCTCCTGGACATCGTCCTCGGCTATGGCGTGCACCCTGACCCGGCCGGGGCTGCGGTGGAAGCCATCCGCGAAGCGCAAGCGTGGCTCGAAAACGAAAGACGCGAAGTGCTGTTTATCGCCTCGGTGTGCGGGACGGAAGGCGATCCGCAGAACGCCAGCGCGCAGGAGGCCACGTTGCGCGACGTCGGCGTGATCGTACTCGAATCGAACGCGGCAGCAACCCGACTGGCTGGGTATATTTTGAGCTAAAGGAGTTGCTATGTCCACAGATATATCACCGGCAAGAGCAGCAGGCATTGGCCTTGCGCCACGGCATCTCGACGCCATTCAAAAAATCGTCGCGCAAATCTTCAGCGATACTGAATGCATCGTCTACCTTTTCGGATCGCGCGCCAGAGGGACGCACGCGCCAAGCTCAGATGTGGATATTGCCATTGCATCGCCCGAAGATGCTGGCGGCAAACTCGGCGCTTTGCGCGAGGCGCTAGAGTTTTCAACAATTCCATTTTTTGTTGATGTGGTGGATCTTAACCAAACGGCACAGAGATTTGTCGAAAACGTGCAAAATGAGGGGGTAATAATATGGAAAAATTGACCTTAGCCACACAATCGGCGCAAAGAGCGTTGCTCACTTTAGAAGAAATCTTGCACTTGCCGTTGAATACAATTGTGCGCGATGCATCTATTCAACGGTTCGAGTATACGTTTGAAGCCGTCTGGAAATTACTCAAAGTTTGTCTGCAATCCCAAGAAGGCATCATCTGCGATTCCCCCAAAAGCTGTTTCCGGCACGCTTTTCGCGCAGGATGGCTATCGCTCGAACACACTGAGATATGTTTGACGATGACGGATGATCGCAATCTGACTTCCCATACCTACATCGAAGCGATTGCTCAAGCGATTTACCAAAAGCTACCCCTCTATTTCCAGGTTATGCGAGCGTTGTTTGATAGAATTCAATACGATTCTTGAGGAAAAAATCATGGCAATTCAAGACCTGTTTGGTCAACCACTCAAAGCGGTAAATGTCGGATTAGAGAGTTTCGCCGAGAGCCTGCGCGCTCAGGGCGTCAACGTCGTTCACGTGGACTGGCGTCCGCCGTTAGAAGGATATGTGGAGATCACCCACACGCAGAGCGGCGTAGACATCGACGCGGTGAACGCGGAAGCTGTGGCGCGCATCCGCAGCGGACGGCCTTTGCTCGTGGGGATGGGCGTAGCGAAGGATGTAATCCCCGATTTTGGGGAACGGATGATCTTGCACGCCGGGCCGCCCATCACGTGGGAACGGATGTGCGGGCCGACGCGCGGCGCGGTGATGGGCGCCGCCGTCTACGAAGGCTGGGCTGCCTCTTATGAAGAAGCGGCGGCGATGGCGGCGGCGGGCGAATTCACGTTCGCGCCATGCCACCACTTCCACGCCGTCGGGCCGATGGCGGGGATCGTGTCGCCCTCGATGCCGGTCTTCATCGTGCAGAACGAAACGTTCAGCAACACCACCTACAGCACGCAGAACGAGGGCCTGGGCCGTGTGCTGCGCTACGGCGCGTATGGCGACGAAGTGCTGGCGCGCCTCAAGTGGATGGAAACGACGCTCTACCCGGCGCTCAAGGCCACGCTCAAGGCCACCGGCCCCATCGATTTGCGCAGCCTGCTCGCCCAGGCGCTCCACATGGGCGACGAGGGCCACAACCGCAATCGCGCGGCGACGTCGCTGCTCATCCGCCAGCTCGCCCCCGCGTTGATCGGCGCGGCGACCAAAAAAGTTGCCGGCGAAGTGCTCAAGTTCATCGACGGGAACGACCACTTCTTCCTCAACCTCTCGATGGCGGCGGTCAAGGCGATGCTGGAACCGGCGGAGGGGATCGCGGGCAGCACCATCGTCACGGTGATGGCGCGCAACGGGACGGATTTCGGCGTTCGCGTGGCGGGGATGCCGGAGCAGTGGTTCACCGCGCCCGCGCCGATCGTGCAAGGGCTGTGGCTGCCGGGCTTCTCCGAGAAGGACGCCAACCCCGACATCGGCGATTCCGCCATCACGGAGACGGGCGGCGTGGGCGGTTTTGCGATGGCCGCGGCTCCGGCGATCGTGCGCTTCGTCGGCGGGACGTCGGCACTGGCGTTGCAGGTGACGCAGGAGATGTACGAAATCACAGCCGGCGAGCACGAGTTCTTCACCGTGCCCGCGCTCAACTTCCGGGGGACGCCGCTCGGCATCGACGTGCGTAAGGTGATGGCGACGGGCATCCTACCGTTCATCAACACCGGCATCGCGCACAAGGAGCCGGGCGTGGGCATGGTCGGCGCGGGGCTGGTGCGCGCCCCCCGGCAGTGCTTCGAGGCGGCGTTCAAGCGAATCAGCGAATAGGCGAATCAGCGAATAGGCGAATCAGCGAATGGCAAACGGCAAATGGCGAGGGGCGTGGTATGAGAACAGACAGTGACACAACCACACCTGTATTCCAGGGTGTGTTACGCAGATGGTGGGGCATTCTCGGCACTCTGGCGTTGGTCGCCATCGTCCCGTTGATTTTGCTGTACGTCTTCGGCTTTTCGATCAAAACGACCGACGAATATGCCTGTGTGCTCGGCATCGTCGAACAGAGCGAGGACGTCATCGTCGTGACCGGCGAGCCGCTGACGCCAGGGTTCTTCGCCTGGACGTCGTACTTCGAGAGCGGCGGCGGGCTGCGCCAGGGACAATTCTCCACCACGGTTTCCGGCCCCAAAGGCCGCGCGAGGATTCAGGCGCAGTTCTATCGCACGCCCGTTGGTGAGTCGTTGGGGATCTGGCTCAAAAAGGGCCGGGAGGAGATCACGATTTACAACGGCAGTTATCCGTGCCGGTGATGGCTTACCTTGACCATTCCGCAACCGGGACTAAAATTCACAGAGTGCACCGATGCTGTGCTCTGTGCGCGAGAGTTGTATGCGGGTAAGGGCAAGGTAGGTGGCTCGCGTTTATAAGTTGGAGCAAGTAACGTCTGTCAGGTAGCAGTCAAAATCAATCATGCTTGGAGGAAAAGATGCAGAAATCAGGAAGAATCCTATGTACGATCATATTAATCGTTGGAATACTCCCCTGGGGAGGAATGACGGCGACGCCGGTCCATGCAGCTTCCCCTGCACGTCCGCTCGCCAGTGCCGTATATCAGACTTTGCCCTTCAGTCAAAATTGGAGCGATACAGCGTTGATCACTGTCAACAACGACTGGTCAAATGTACTGGGGATTATGGGGCATCGTGGCGACGATCTTACGACAGCTATAGACGCTAATCCGCAAACGATCTTGGCCGATGGCAGTGCAACCCCGGTCAATGTCACGGCCAATCAGACAAATCCGGACACTTTAACTACCGGCGGTATTGCAGAATTTCACCTGACTGATCCGGTGGTCGCCTTTCAAGGATCGGGCACCGCGGATGCGCCCTTCTTATTGATACACGTCAATACACAAGGATGGAAGGACATTCGTATTACGTACAACTTACGCGATATTGATTCGGCTTCCGAAGCCGCCCAGCAAATAGCGTTGCATTATCGCGTGGGTGAGGTGGGGAACTTTACAAATGTGCCGGCTGGTTATGTAGCGGATGCCAGTGGGCCTGGTGCTACCTTGGTCACACCGGTGAATGTAGTGTTGCCAGCAGCCACCGACGATCAACCCCAAGTGCAAATCCGCATTATGACCACGAATGCGGGCGGCAGCGATGAGTTCATTGGAGTCGATGATATTACCATCACCGGCACGCCTTTGACTGCAGCGTATATGGCGATCGGCAAATCTGCTCCTGCGTCTGTTCTGGCCAGTGAACCTTTCACCTACACCCTCACCGCAATCAATCAAACCGGCGCTGTACGCACCAACGTCATCATCACCGACAGTCTGCCGCTTAGCGTCACCGTGGGTACGATTTCGGACGGCGGCGTCGCGGTGGGGAACGTGGTCAGTTGGACGGTGGCCTCGCTCGCCGCCGGCGCATCGGTAACGCGCACGGTGCATGTAACCGCGCCGGCCGCGCCCACCACACTGGTCAACAGCGATTACGGCGTCTGGGCCTCCGACTGGCTCACGCGGGCGACAGGCGCAGCAGTGCAGACCGAGGTCAAGGCTCCGATGCCGCCTATCCTACCCATCTACGACCTCCAATTCACCACCGTCGCCGGAACAGACGGAACCTATCCCTCGCTCTACGTCAACGAGACCGTGACGACCACCGGCACGGTCTGCGCGCACCTGAGCCGGGGCTACATCATCGCCGACGCGCCCGGACCCTGGCACAGCCTCTACATCTACAATGGCACCAACGCCAAGCCGGAACTCGGCTCGAAGTATCTGGTGCGAGGAAAGCTACTGGAATACTACGGAATGACGGAGTTCTCCTACCCCGGCCAGCTCTATCTCGATGATGGCGACGACGTATGCGCACCGACGTTGGTTACGGCGGCGCAGGTGCCCTATCAAAAGAGCAACGCCAGCGCCACCGAGCGGTACGAAAGCGCCATCGTGGAAGTCCGCACAATCACAATCACCTCGATGACGACCAATCGCGCGCTCTTCGCCGACAACAGCGGCGGGATCGGGGCCATCGGAAAAGACGGCTACTATCCGCCGGACATGGCGGTGGGGCAACAATACATCTACGTGCGCGGGCCGGTGCTCTACACCTTCGACGAATACCGCATCATGCCGCCGACCGCCAACGACATCAAACTGCTCGACGTGACCCCGCCCACGGTGACGGCAACGATTCCCGCGACCGGCGCTGTGGACGTCAGCCCGCATCGCCCGCTCTACGCCACCTTCAGCGAGCCGGTGGAGGCGAGCACGGTCAACGCCGGGAGCTTCACACTCGCCGGGCCAAGCGGCGCAGTGACGGGCGGCGTCGCCTATGACGCGGCGACACGCCAGGCGATCTTTACGCCCGATGCGGCGCTGGCGGCCAACAGCCTCCACACCGCCACGCTGACCGCGGCCATCGAGGACCCCGCCGAAAACGCACTGATTCCGTACACCTGGACCTTCGCCACCGGACCGCAGGACGAGACGCCGCCCACCATCCTCGCCAGCATCCCGGCGCCGGGCGCGGTGGATTTCCCGCTGGGGGCAGATGTGGTCATCACCTTCAGCGAGAGCCTCAGGCCGGATACTGTCATCGGCGAGAATTTCACGTTGGTCGGGCCGTATGGCGCTACGCCATGGGACAGCGTAACCTACAATGACGCCGCGCATCGCCTCACGTTGAACCCGCGCGGGCTGCTGCTGCCGCAGAGCGCATACACGCTGACCATCGCCGAGGCAGTGGTGGATTGGGGCGGCAATCCCATCCCCATCGCACAACGTAGTTGGAGCTTCAGCACCGAGACGGAGCCGGAGATGTTCGCCTACCACGGCGACATTCACAACCACACCTCCTACTCCGACGGCTCCGGCGTGCCCAATGATGCTTTCACCCAGGCGCGCGCCGCCGGGTTGGATTTCCTGGCAGTGACGGATCACTCGTACTCGGTGAGTGATCCAGAATGGGCCGACACACTTGCGCAGGCCAACGCGCACACGGCAAACGGCGCCTTCGTCGCTATTCGCGGTTTCGAGTACACACAGGGCGCGGAAGGGCACATCAACGTCTACAACACCGTGCGCCACGCTGTCCGCTCCGATACCACTGCCACCTGCACGATGTGCGATTACACGCCCAATCTGGAAGCGGGTGTCACCGTACAGGGCTTCTACCCCTGGCTCGCCGTCACCGGGACGCAGGCGGTCGACGACGCCGGCACGGTGATGCAGTTCAACCATCCCGGCTGGATGAACTTCAACGACTGGACCTACCATCCAGAGGTTGAAGCTATCGCCCAACTGGAAGAGGTGGGGAACGGCACGGGCACCTCCTATGTCTTCTCCTTCGACGAGTGGGTACGCTCACTGGATTACGGCTGGAAGGTGGGCGCGACCAACAACTCCGACACACACCGGCCCAACTGGGGCGAGGCGACGGAACACCGCACCGGCATCGTCGCGCCGGAACTGACCAAACGCGCGCTCTTCGACGCGATGCGCGCCCGCCGCACCTTCGCCTCCGAAGATGCCAACTACGAGATCTTCTTCAAGGCCAACGGCTACTGGATGGGATCGGAACTGCCCAACACCGGCGAAATCGCCTTCGAAATCAGCTTCAACGATCCCGACGGCGAGCGGACGATCCTGCTGGAACTCTACGCCAACCAGGGCACTGCGCTCACCTACTTCCAGCCCAACCTGGCCGATGGCGCGTGGAACGTCACCCTGGATGACATCGAGCCGGGCGTCCACTACTTCTTCGTCAAGGCCACCCAGGCAGACGGCGACCGCATCGTGACCTCGCCCGTCTGGACGATGGGCGACGCGGACATCAGCATCACCGATTTGACCATCCAGCCCACCATCCCCACCATCTACAACCCGAGCCTGCTCACGGCGCGGGTAACGAACCGAGGCCTCACCACCCACGCCCTCACCGTCACCTTCGAGGTCGATGGCGTGGTCATCGGCGAAGTTCCGGTTACGGCGGGAGTCTGCACCGTCGGGCCGTGCCGCGACGCCTTCGCGCAAATCGCCTGGCAGCCCACGGAGACCGGGCCGGTGGAATTCCGCGCGACATTGCACGGCGCGCCGCCGGAGGACAACCCGCGCGACAACAGCCGCGCCTTCACGCTCACCGTGACCGACGAGAAAGTGCCGCTCATCCTCATCGACGGCGGGCACAACAACGTCGGCATCTCGCCGCGTGAGGTCAGTTCATTCGTCGCCGATATGACCTATCACGGGTACAACGTCCTCTTCAACCTGGACGAAATCACCGCCTCCGACCTCAACACCGAGACCGTGCGGCTGCTCGTCATCAACGCCTACGGGCCGCAGCAGCTCACCAATGACGAAATCGCCGCCATCGCCGACTTCGTCGCGGCGGGCGGCAGCCTGTGGCTCAACGGCCTGGCGGATTACACGGGCAAAGTCGCCTGGGCCGATACGACGGCGGACCGCTTCAACGGGCTGCTGGTGGCCATCGAGGCGCAGGTAGGCCAAAACATCCCGATGCGGATGAACGACGACCAGGTGGCCGACGGCAACAACAACAACGGCTACAAGTGGGGCGTCGTCTACCACATCTTCCCCGCACGGGAGACAACCGGCGTGGGCGTCAACGTCGAAGAGATTCAGACCTGGTCGATCTGCTCGCTGATGAGCCGCGACCGTGGCCCGTTGACGCCGGCGGCGCTGGGGCCGAACGGCTTCCTGATGGTGCAGGGCGATCTCGACCCCGGCTCTTCTTCTGGCCCACGCTATAGCAACACCCTCAACCGCACGCACAACTCCGACGAGGACAGTTGGGGCGACGCCTACCTCTATCCCCGTACGGGCGACATCCCGTTGGCTGGCGCGGCCGGATATGACATTCCCGGCGCGGGCCGCATCTTTATGCACGGCGACTCCAACGACGCCTTCAACACCTTCGCCTACGTCGCCGGCGACGGCAAGCAGAACGAGTTGTTCAATCTGCAAACGGTGATGTGGCTGCTGGGCGAACCGCTGCAAAAATCCACTATCGCCCAGGCGCGCGCCGACGCCGAGCTGAACAACACACCCGACAACCTGCGCAAGCTGGTGTGGGTGGAGGGCAAAATCACGGCGGCTTACGGCGAATTCTTCAACGTCCTCTACGTGCAGGATGAAACCGGCGGCATCACCGTCCACGCGCCGGCCGGCGACATCGATGCCACAGCGTTCACGCGCGGGACGACGGTGCGCGTTGTCGGCACGCTTGGCGCGTACAACGGCGATACCGAAATCGAGTTCTTCGAGGCGGAAATGGTACAGGTGATTGCCCCCACGACCGGCGAAGTCGCGCCCAAACCGTTCACCACCGGCGCTGCTGCGCTCGAAATCAACGAGGGCTGGCTGACGCAGATCACCGGTACGGTCACCAGCAAGGTGGGGGATGAAGCCATCTTCGTGAACGACGGCACTGGCCCGATCCGCGCCTTCCTCGATGGCTACAACGGCGACTTCAGCGACATTGCTGTGGGCGACATCGTCACGGTCAAAGGGCTGATTTCGGAGGACGGCGACGGGCGGCGCATCCGCGTGCGCAACTACAAGATGCACTATCCCACCATCGCCAACGACGTGACCAAACTCGGTGCGCTGACGGCGATCACCCTCAGCAAGACCGTGACGCCCACGACCGGCATCTATCCCGGTGATGAGGTGACATACACGCTCACACTGCACAACGGCGGCGATGTGGCCGTCACCGGCATCGCGCTGACCGATATGCTGCCCTGGGAGGTGAACTTCGCCGCCTGGGTCGCCCAGAACGGCGCTGCCGTGAACGATGACGTGATCACCTGGAACGGCACGCTCAACGGCGGTGCGACCGTTGCCATCAGCTTCCGCGCTGTCGTGCGCAGCGATTCGTTCTTCCTCGCCCATCCGGTGGTCAACGTGGCCACATACGCGATTGGCGATCTGACCGGCGGCTCGGCCTCCGCCACGTTCATCCTCGGCGGCGTGACCGAACCGGTGCTCACCAAGACGGTAACAACCCCAGACGTGGTTCTGCCCGGCGACACCGTCACCTACACGCTCGTTCTGCACAACCCGGTGGGGGTGACCGGCGGCGTAGTCTTGACCGACATCCTGCCCATCGAGGTGGATTTCGGCGGCTGGGTGGCGCAAAGTGGCGCGGCTGTGGCCAACGATATCATCACCTGGAGCGGCGACCTGGAGGCTGGCACAAGCCTGACCATCGTCTTCAAAGCTGTCCTACACACAGGCACGGCGCTGTTCAAACAAACAATCACCAACAGCGCCACGTTTACAGCGGACAATGCAGCATCTGGCGCTGCCGAGGCGTCATTTACCGTGGATCAAGTCTGGAAGATTAACCTGCCGTTGGTGATGCGTAACTTTTAGTCTCAAGGAGCAAAAGGCCGTCCTGTTCCTGGACGGCCTTTTGCGCGAATACAATGCATAACAACACCTTAAATTTACCATTCGCCATTTGTCATTTTTAAGGAGGCTTTGATATGAAACTCTTGGACTTGACGATTCCTCTCGGCATTGCCACGCCCCCGTGGCCGACGTATGAGCCGCTGCAAGTGAAATACTTCAAGCGACTGGCGCCCAACGGCGCGAACGGGCAGCTCGTGACACACTCCAATCACCTGGGCACGCATCTCGATGGCGAAATCCACTTCTACACCGCCGGGAAGGACATCGCGTCCCTGGGCATGGACTTCCTCGTCCACGAGGCCGCGATTGTCGATCTCTCGGACGTGGTCGCCGATTACGACATCTACACGTCGAAGATGATCGAGGACAAGGTGGAGGTGAAGGAGGGCGACATCCTCATCATCCACACCGGCTTCCACCACTTCGGCTGGGACATGCCGCACGCCGACGAGATCCGCTACATGGTGCAGCACCCCGGCCCCGACCGGGAGTTCGCGGAGTGGGCCAAGCGCAAGAAGCTGCGCTGGATTGGCGTGGACTGCGGCAGCGCGGATCACCCGATGAACACGATCATCCGCAACTGGATGCCGCGCCAGGCCGCGCAGGCCGAGGCGCACTTCCAGCGCAAGTACGGCAAGGGGCTGGCGGAGGTGTTCGACGACACGAAGTACCAACTGATGCACATCGAGATGTTCCCGTCCGGCATCATTCACGCGGAGTGCATCGGCGGCGAGATCGACCTGCTGATCAACCGCCGCGTGCA
This sequence comes from Anaerolineae bacterium, assembly GCA_034432995.1. Taxonomy (GTDB): domain Bacteria; phylum Chloroflexota; class Anaerolineae; order B4-G1; family SLSP01; genus DSWT01. The sequence continues at coordinate 13,736 of DAOUAY010000228.1, forward strand.
ACTCGGCTTCTTCCCCTGGCGCTTCGTGGACGGCGAATCGTGTATCGGGCGCTGCGTCGCCTTCCTGGACGACGACGAGTACGAAGCACTGCAAGCCAAGAAAGCCGCCCTTCCCAAGACCAAATTCGGCGATGCGTTTAATCCTCAACATGTGGAAAACCTGAATCGCCAAGTAACCAGTCGAGTAGCCGGATAGTCAGGTAGTCAAGGAAATTCAGACGATTCGACTAACGACTACGTGACTAATGACTATAAGACTGACGACTATCCGACTACCGGAGACGAATGACTATGATGGCTTTGGAAGGACTCCGTATCCTGGATTTGACTCGTGTGTTGGCCGGGCCGTATGCGACGATGATTCTGGCCGATCTGGGGGCCGACGTGATCAAGATCGAGATGCCCGGCACGGGCGATGATTCGCGGAACTTCGGCCCGTATCTGCACGGCGAGAGCGCGTACTTCATGAGCCTCAATCGCAACAAGCGCAGCATGACGCTGAACCTCAAGTCGCCGCGCGGGAAGCAAATCATCCGCGAGCTGGTGTCGCACGTGGATGTGGTAGTCGAGAACTTCCGCCCTGGCACGCTGGAGAGGCTAGGACTGGGCTACGAGACGCTGCGCGAGATCAATCCACGCCTGATTTACGCGGCCTCGTCGGGCTTCGGACGCACCGGGCCATACAGCCAGCGCCCCGCCTACGACGGTGTCGTGCAGGCGATGGGCGGCGTGATGAGCATTACCGGGCCGGAGGACGGAACGCCCACGCGCGTCGGCACGTCGATTGGCGACATCATCGCGGGCATTTTCACCGCCATCGGCATCTTGAGCGCGCTGGCAGCGCGGGAGCGCACCGGGCAGGGCCAGTTGGTGGACGTGGCCATGCTCGATTGCCAGGTCGCTATTCTGGAGAACGCCATCGCGCGGTACAGTGTCACCGGCGAAATCCCACGCCCCATCGGCAGCCGCCATCCTTCCGTCGTCCCCATCGAACCGTTCGAGACGCGGGATGGGCAGTTGATGGTCGCAGTAGGCAACGATACGCTCTGGGTGCGGCTCTGCGAAGCATTGGAGCAACCGGCGCTGGCCGCGGATGCGCGCTTCACGACCAATCCGCTGCGGCTCGCGCACTATGCTGAGCTGCGTCCGATCCTCGCCGAAATCTTCCAGAGCCGCACGAACGCCGAGTGGCAGGCACGGCTCGATGCGGTGGGGATTCCGGCCAGCCCCATCAACAACGTGCCGCAGGTGATGGAACACCCACAGGTACTGGCGCGGGAGATGTTGGTCAAGCTCGTGCATCCGGTGGCCGGGGAACTGACCATGGCCGGCATCCCGATCAAACTCAGCGAGACGCCCGGCGCGATGCGCATACCCGCTCCCACCCTGGGCCAGCACACCGAAGAGGTGCTGCGCGACCTGCTCGGTTACACTCCGGAGCAGATCGCGGAACTGCGGGCAGAGGGGGCGCTTTGAGTGGCGAATTGCGAATTACGAATTGCGAGTTGCGAGTTGCGAGTTAAGAGTGGCGAGTTGAAAGTTGAGGGTTGAAAGTTAAAGGGCAGAGCGGCGGAGCCCCCCCCGTCTACTGTCTACCGTCTACCGTCTACTTGAGGAGGAACTATGCAGCGTTTTACAGTCGCCTGCGCGCAGTTTGCTGTCGCGCCGATGGCGGTGCGCGAGAACGTCGAGAAGGCGCTGGCGTGGACGGAGCGGGCGGCGCGGGAGACCGGCGCGCGCCTGATCGTACTGCCGGAGACGGTGACGACGGGCTTCACGCCGGGCTGTCCGGTCGAGGACCTGTGGGCGCAGGTGGATACGCTGCCCGGCTCGCTGACGGCGCCGGTCGCAGCGATGGCGCGGGCGCTCGATCTCTACATCGTCTTCCCCACCTACGAGCGCGGCGCGACGCCGGATGTGGTCTACAACAGCGCGGCGTTGTTCGGCCCGGAAGGGCTGCTGGGCGTTTACCGCAAGACGCACCTGTTCACGACCGAGCGGCGGGCTGGTGGGGGATGGTCCACGCCGGGCGTGGAACCGGTGGTGGTGGAGACGCCCCTGGCAAACATCGGCATCACGATCTGCTACGACGGGGATTTCCCGGAACTGTATCGCTGTGAGGCGGTGCGCGGCGCGGAGGTGATCGTCCGCCCCTCGGCGCTGTTGCGCAGCTTCGAGATATGGGAGCTGACGAACAAGGCGCGCGCTTACGACAATCACGTCTACATCGCCGCGTGCAACGGCATCGGTCCAGACGCCGGAGGGAACTATTACTTCGGCCACAGTATGATCGTCAGCCCCATCGCGCAGACGTTGGCGCTGGGACGGGGGACGGAAGACATCATCGCGGCGGAACTCGACCCGGAGCCGCTCAAGCGCATCAGCTACGGTTCCATCAGCCCGATGATCTTCGATCATCTGGAGGACCGCAATCTGGCGGCCTACGGCGACGCGCTGACGCCGGCGCGCAGTCGCTTCGAGCCAGCGCGACGGGTTCCGTAGAAACACAGGATTACAAGCGCTGTTCAAGCGCGCGTAAAATTCAACAGAAGGAGGAAGAAAGTATTGCCAAACACTCTGGATGAAGACTGATGTCTCAAACCTTTATCACTTTATCAAATCATTCAGTTAACGAAAGGAGTAACTCGCATGGCTAAAAAATCTGTAAAAGCGCCAGCCGTCATCGGCTATATGCCGCAGGATGTGCCGCCGTGGGGCGCAACGTTGAGTCTGGGTTTCCAGCAGATGCTGACGATGTTCCCGGCGACGGTGTTGGTCGCCATCCTCACCAAGTTCGACGTCGGTGTGACGTTATTGGCCTCCGGCCTGAGCACCATCGTCGCCCTCCTGGTGACAAGACGTAAAATTCCAATGTACTACGGATCGTCCTTCAGCTACATCACGGTCATCATCACCGTGATGGCGCTCTACGACAAAGCTTGTTTCGAGTCCACGGCCACATACTGTCCCGACGGGGTGCGGCTGGCGCAAGTGGGCATCATCGCTACAGCAATTTTGCAGATCGCGGTGGGCTTCTTGATCCAGTACATCGGCAAGAAGCGACTGGATACGGTGCTGCCGCCCATCATCACGAGCAGCATTGCTATCGTCATCGGCGTCGCGCTCGCCGGCGCGGCCCTGGGTATGGCCTCCGCCAACTGGTTCGTGGCCTTCGTCACCCTCATTGCCACAATCCTATTCTCGGTCTATTTGCAGGGCAAGGGCTTGTGGGGGATGTTGCCCATCCTCTGGGGCGCGATCTTTGGCTATATTGTCTCAATGATTATGGGCGTGGTGGATTTCACGCCGTTGACCACCGCGCAGTGGGTGCGCTTCCCCAACATCACGCTGCCGGCCTTCGGCGATCCCCGCGCATGGGCAGTGACGGTCAGCGTGGCGTTGATCGCCATTGCGACGATTCCGGAGTCCGTTGCGCACCTGTACCAGATCGACCTGTATGTGGATCAGTTGGCTAAGGATCAAGGGCGCGAGCCGCTGGAAATCAAAAATCTAGTGGGTTTGAACCTCATTGCTGATGGTTCAGCCGACGTGGTAAATGGCGTCCTAGGCGGCTGCTCCGGCACGAACTACGGCGAGAACATCGCGGTGATGGCGATCACACGCAACTACTCCTCCATCGTGATGATGGCCGCCGGCGCCATCTCCATCGCGTTGGGCTTTGTCGGTAAACTGGCAGGATTGGTCGAAACCATTCCGGTTGCCGTCACCGGCGGCCTGGCGATCTACCTCTTCGGCGTCATCGGCAAACAGGGTGTGGCGCTGATCCAGAGCGAAAAGGTTGACCTCTTCGATCCCCGCAACCTCGCTATCGGCGCTACGATTCTGATCCTGGGTATCGGTGGCGCGATGGCATTGCCTGATGGCTTGTTCCCCTTCTATATCCCGGGCATCTTCCCGAACGGCATCCCGGCCATCGTCTTCTCGGCCATCGTCGGTATTCTGGTCAACCTGATCTTCCTCCTCCTCCCCCCCTCCCGCTTCGGCGTCAAGGAACGCAGTAACATCGTTTAGTTTTTAGCCACAGAGGACGCAGAGTTCACAGAGATTTTTCTCTGTGTTCTCTGTGAACTCTGTGACAAAAAGGAGAGTTATGGCAGACCCGTTAACAGAAAAGATTATCGGCGCGGCGATTGAGGTACACCGGCACTTGGGGCCAGGATTGCTGGAATCCATTTACGAGGAAGCGCTGTGTGTCGAATTTGACTTGCGCGGTATCCAGTATGCGCGCCAGGCAGAAGTGGATGTGATTTACAAAGGTCACACTATCAAGGGTCAGCGGTTGGATTTATTGGTGGAAAACGAGGTGGTCGTCGAACTCAAAGCGGTCACGCGCCCTAATCTGGACTTGATTACAGCGCAGGTACTTTCTTACCTCCATGCCGCCAAACTGGAACGCGGGCTGCTCATCAACTTCAGCGTCCAACGTCTGGTGGACGGGGTGAAACGAATTATCGCGTAGTTTTTGCCGCAGAGAACACAGAGTTCACAGAGAGAAAAAGAAAAAACTCTGTGTCCTCTGTGAACTCTGTGGTTGAAATAAGGAGAGTGCTATGCAACCATTCGAGTATTACAAACCGAAGGATTTCGATGCGGCGTTCAAGCTATTGACTTTACCCGGCAAGGTGATGTATCCGTTGGCCGGGGCGACCGATCTCATTCCTCACACCCGCGATGGGGCGTGGAAACCGGATGGCGTGGTGGACGTCAAGGGGCTGCCCGGCCTGCGCGATCTCACCGTGGAAGGGTTGGAGCCGTGCTGCGGCTGCGCGCCCGGTGAATGTCTCTACGTGGGTGCGGCGGTGCGGATGAATGAGATTGCGCACTCGCCGTTGGTACGCTCGCACTGGGATGTGCTGGCGCAAGCCGCCGCCGCGATGGGCAACGAGCAGGTGCGCAACCGCGCCACGCTCGGCGGCAACCTGGGTACGGCTTCTCCCGCCGCCGATTCCGCGCCCGCGCTGCTCGTGCTTGAAGCATCCGTGCTGGTCAAAGGACCACAGGGCGACCGCTCGATTCCAGTTGAAAAATTCTTCGCCGGACCCAAGCGCAACGCACTGAAAAAAGGCGAGTTGATTGTGGGGATTCTCATCCCCAAACCCCCGG
>DAOUAY010000229.1:0-1554 GCA_034432995.1 Anaerolineae bacterium
TTCTGCGCGGATTGAAGCAGTACACGTCCAACCTGACGGCCATCGTCACCGTGGCCGATGACGGCGGTTCTTCGGGCCGCTTGCGGCGCGATATGGGCATCCTGCCGCCGGGCGATTTCCGCAACTGTATCGCGGCGTTGGCCGATGATGAGGCGCTCATCACCCGGCTCTACCAATACCGCTTCGCCGGCGGCGAGGACTTGCGCGGCCACAGCTTCGGCAACCTTTTCATCAGCGCGATGGCCGGCATCACCGGTTCCTTCGAGGCGGCGCTCCGGGAATCTAGCCGGGTGTTGGCGGTGCAGGGACAAGTGTTGCCGTGTACGCTCGAAGCGGTGATCCTGTGCGCCGATGTGCAGGGGAGCGGCGGCGACCGTGCAGACACGGGCCTCATCCGTGTGCGCGGCGAATCGGGCATCCCTGAAGCGCATGGGCGCATCTTGCGGGTGATGCTCGATCCGGCGACGCCCAGGGCCTATCCTGAAGCGGTGCGGGCTATCCTGGAAGCCGACCTGGTGGTGATCGGGCCGGGCAGTCTCTATACCAGCATTTTGCCCAATCTGTTGGTGCCGGAGATCGCCAAGGCTGTGCAAGTGGCGCGCGCTCCCCGGGTGTACGTCTGCAACATCGCCACGCAGCCCGGGGAAACCGATGGTTACACGGCGCAAGCGCATCTCCAGGCGCTCGAAAAGCACGTGGGGACCGGTCTGGTCTCCATGACGATTGTTAACAACCGTGTGCTCCCGCTTCAGCCAACCGAGGCCATTGAGTGGGTACAGCCCGATCTGGAAGCGCGCCAGGACTTGCGTGTGATCGCGGCAGACCTGGTGGATGAAAAGCTGATCGGACATCATGAAAGTGGAAAAATCGCGCGGATCTTGATGCAGTTGATACGCGATTGACGTTTAACCAATCTCTTTACTCTAATCCAATTCATAAAAGGAGTATGCAGTATGACGACGAAAGTTGGGATTAACGGTTTTGGCCGCATTGGGCGGCAAGTGCTCAAGGCGATGCGGGATTATCATCCCGATACATTGGAAGTGGTCGCTTTCAACGACATCGGCGATCTGAAGACGATGGCGCACCTGCTCAAGTACGACTCCAACTATGGCCGCTTCGACGGCGTGGTGGAAGTCGCCGACGATGCGTTGTTCATCGATGGCAAGAAAGTCACGGCTTTCAAGGAAACCGATCCGGGTAGAATTCCGTGGGGCGATATGGGCGTCGACATCGTGGTCGAGTCCACCGGCCTGTTCACCATCAAGAAAGACGGCGTCAACAAGAAAGGCAAGACCGTCCAGGGCGCGGAGAACCACATCACCCGGGGCGGCGCGAAGAAGGTCATCATCTCGGCTCCGGCTGAGGGCGAAGACCTGACCATTGTGATGGGCGTGAACGACGATGCTTACGATCCCGCCAATCACCACGTGCTCTCGAACGCTTCTTGTACCACCAACTGTCTGGCCCCGGCGGCCAAGGTGGTCCACGACCACTTCAAGATCGTGCGCGGTTTGATGACGACGATCCACGCCTACACCAACGATCAGAAGA
>DAOUAY010000230.1:0-3701 GCA_034432995.1 Anaerolineae bacterium
CCGCGTTGTAAGCACGCCGCGGTATCCTGGTCCAGCTGGTGGCGCCGAATTTCAATCGTGCGGAGAGCGTGCAGGTCTTGGTAGACGTAGCGCAGAATGTCATCGTAGCCTTCGCCGGCATCGCCGAGGACTTCGCCAATCTGCAGTTGTGGATAGCGGGCGCGCAGGTCGGCGAAGCCGGGAAGCGTCTGCAGATGGTCGTTGCGATTGGCAGTGACGAAGGGGCCGCTGAGCGGCCACAGGGTAAAGAGCCGGTCATCCATCACGTTGCAGGCCTTGCTTTTGTAGCCGAAGTAGTGTTTTCCTTTGGCGGAGGGTAAGGGTTGTGTGTCATCACCGTCCGCGCGGGGCTGATTGCTACCGGCGTAGTACACGTAAGTCGCGTCGGGGTCGCGGGCGGTGGCATAGCGGCAGTGCGCCCGACAGGCGTCAGTGCCGCAGTCGCAGCCGGTGTGACCGGCAGCTTGCGCGGCACAGGGGCGGGTGGCGGCAGGCTTGAAGCAGTCGGCGTTCTGATGATGGCAGCGCATGCGCGAACGGGCGTGTACGAGTTGGCTGTCGAGGGCCATACTGACGCCGCGTGCTGCGGATTCGCCGGGGAAGGTGCTGTGGTTGGGGATGAGTTGGTAGGCCAGGAAGGCCGTCACCAAGCTCTGCTCACATTGGCGGAAGACTTCCTCCGGCGTGGCCTGGGCCACGTCGCGGAAGGTGGCTTCACTGGGGATATCGTCCAGTTGGATGCCCAAGCGGCGGCAATAGCCCTGACCCCGTTCCGCCGAGCGCAATTCCTGCGCTAGTTGTGGCCAACTCCATTGCTTGGCGCGCGCTAAGAGGATGCCCAGGCCGATGCTGAGGGGATCGAAGGGTGGCGGCCCCAGGTGGCTGCGCAAGCGTTGGGCGAAGAGGGGCCGCCAGGCGCTGAAGTCGAAGAGGCGCAGGATGAGATCGAAATCGTCCAAGCCCGCCCAATCCTGCGCGGTCAGTGTGGCCGCGGGGGGCAGCCACTGGTAGTAAGAGCGACAGCGCCGTCCCGGCCACGCGGGCACGTCCGGCAGCGGCGCCAGGCGCAGGGGGAGCTGCGTGCGCAGCGCCTCCCACTGGAAGACTTCTACGAAGTGCGGGATGTACAAGCGCCGTTCCGCGGCGGGCAGCACGCGCAGGGTCTCCCACTGCGCGCGGGGCAGACTTTCCAGTGCCGCAAACGGACTCGCGGGGACCGCCAAGGGGACGTAGGGCGCACTCGCTGGAATCCACGCGCCAGCAGACTGGCGATGCGCGCTCATCGCCGTTGCCGCCGTTGCCAGGTGCGATTGTGGCGTAAGGCCTGCAGATAGGCCGCGCGCCTGTCCTGTGCATACACCTCGTACAGGTCAGCGCTCAGTCCCGGATGCCGCAAGATGACCACGGCCTGCCCGTGCAACTGCCGGATGCGTTCGTTGCTCACGCCCCAGGCGCGCCCTAACGCCACCTGCGTACACGGCTTTTGCCCGTCCAGCCCATACAGCGCGCGCACCACGGCCTGCAAGCGGGTGGGCAACTGCGCCACGGCCGCCTGCACGGCACTCCGCACCGCGAGGAGTTGGCTCAGTGGGGTCCCGGACTCCGGCGCCGCCATGACCGGCCCGGCCAAGGCTGCCGCCCGCTGCCCTGCGTGCGCCGTCGCCCACAGCGCCCGCTCCACCGCCACACCCGCGTAAGTCGTGAACTGCACCCCACGCTGGGGGTCGAAGTGCAACGCGGCCCGCCACAGCGCCAGCCGCCCCGCTTGCACCAACTCCGCGTAAGGCACGCCCGCGTGGGCCACCTGCCGCAAGAGGGTGTGGATCAAGCCACTGCGCGCGCACCAGCGCGTCCTGACACGCCCGGCAGCCGCTTTGCGCGCAGGCGAAGTCCCCGCCTTTACTGGAGTCATTTTCGGTTATACTACACATATGACACCTCCTGTGCTGAGTGATTGATACACTCTTACTTTACAGGAAGTGTCGTTTTTTGGGTTGCGCTAGCCCGCGCGCTTAGGTTGGTTTTTATCCTCTGGACTTGCTGTGGAATCCCCGGGTATAGTACAAGTTTCCACAGACTACAAAAGTCTCAGCAGATTTTTCGTTTGACGAGGCGCTTGGTCAACGCGACCCCACGTGAGACTTTTGTAGTCTGGCGCCTGTTTGGGCGCTTGCCCCTTGGCCTGGGGCGACTATAATCACCATCATGCTCTGCGGTATGTTCTGGAAAAGGATGGCCAGCGTTGAGTGTGCGCCCTTACCGGTATGCGATGGCATATAAGCCCTACGACGTTCTGTGCGCCAACAAAGACCGCTACGGGCGCCCGGCGTTGGTCGATCTGGGGATTCCGCGCATACTGCACGCCGCCGGACGGTTGGATCTCGATAGCGAAGGGTTGCTGTTGCTGACAGACGATGGGGCGCTGTTACATCGCGTCACCCACCCGGACTTCGCCCATCCCAAGACCTATCTCGCGTTGGTGGTGGGAAAGCCCGACGTCGCCGTCCTCCAACGACTGCGCGCCGGCGTGGAATTGAAGGATGGTCTCACCCGCCCGGCGCAGGTGGAGGTGTTGCCGAGCGCGCCGGCGCTGCCGCCGTTTCCCCAACCGCTCGCTGCGCCGGCCAAAACGACGTGGCTGCGCATCGTGCTCTACGAGGGGCGAAAACGGCAGATCAAGCGTATGTTGTCGGCGGTGGGGCTGCCGATCATCCGGCTGGCGCGCATCGCCATCGGCCCGCTGACCCTGCCGCCGGACCTGGAACCGGGGCAATGGCGCGATCTGACCGCGGCCGAACGGCGAACGCTGCTCGACTGGGCCTGACGCGCCGGCGATTTACCGGCGGTTGGATGGAAATTTTCACCGCCAAACCGCCAAAGCCGCTACGCTTCCAAGAACGCCAGGTTTTCTTGACTTTGAACTTCGGACTTTGGACTTTGGACTATTTTCAAGGAAGGAGGAAGTGTGAAACTTTCGGTCATCATTCCGGTTTACAATGAGATTACCACCATTGAGGAAATCATCGCGCGCATTCAAGCCGTGGATTTGCGCATTCGCATCTGGAGTGATCACGCCAACGAGAGCGTGGTGGCGCTGGAGCGTGAACTGGTCATCGTAGACGACGGCTCGAACGACGGCACGCGCGATTACCTGCGCGCGCTGGAAGGGCAGCCCGGCTTCGCCATCATCTTCCACGCGGCTAACCAGGGCAAGGGCGGCGCGGTATGGACGGGGCTGCAACAGGCGACTGGCGACATCCGCCTCATTCAGGATGCCGACCTGGAATACGATCCGCGCGACTACCCTGGCCTGCTGCGGCCCATCCTGGAAAAGCGCACGCGCGTGGTGTACGGCTCGCGCTTTCGCGGCGGCCCTAGCAAGGCGATGTTCTTCTGGCACATGGTCGGCAATCGCTTCCTCACTTTCGTCACCAACGTTCTCTACAACACCATCCTCACCGACATGGAGACGTGTTACAAAGTCTTCACGCGCGAGGTCTCCGACCAACTGCGCCTCCAGGCCAGCGGATGGGGCTTCGATCCCGAAATCACCGCCCAAATCCTGCTGACGGGGAACCGCATCTACGAAGTCCCCATCGCCTACAACGGGCGCGAGTTCAACGAGGGCAAAAAGATTTCGTGGAAGGATGGGTTCACGGTGCTCTGGACGCTGCTGAAATATCGTTTGACGGGGTATGCGG
>DAOUAY010000231.1:0-4223 GCA_034432995.1 Anaerolineae bacterium
ACAATACGTTGCAGTTTCATGGCGATCCCTCCTTTAGTCACCAGTCGAATCGTCTATAGTCGGGTAGTCCTTGCCTTTTGTCCGCTGAAAATATACACCGAAACCACCCATTCACCAATCACGCAATCACACATTTCTCATTACGCCTTTCTGGTAGTAAAATACGGTCACATTGTTATTCGACCCGAGAACCCTATTCTGAGAGGCATTGATGATCCATACAGAAAATCTGACCAAGAAATTCGGCGACCGCACTGCCGTTGAATCCTTGACGTTGGACGTGCGCGAGGGAGAAGTCTTTGGTTTCCTTGGCCCCAACGGCGCAGGCAAGACGACGACGGTGCGCATGCTCACCACGCTCATCGGCCCCACGTCGGGCATGGCGACGGTCAACAACTTCCGCGTGGGCCAGGACGACATCTCCATCCGCCGCTGCACCGGCATCCTCACCGAGACGCCCGGTATGTACGACCGTTTGAGCGCCGAGAAGAACCTGACGATCTTTGCGCGTCTTTACGAGGTTGAGGATGTGAAGGGACAGGTGGAAAAGTATCTGCGCCTGTTGGGCCTGTGGGATCGCCGCGATGATCTCGTCGGTAATTTCTCCAAGGGGATGAAGCAGAAGCTGGCCATCTGCCGCGCGCTGCTTCACGAACCGGCGCTGGTCTTTCTCGATGAGCCAACCTCCGGCCTGGATCCGGAGGCCGCGCGGTTGGTGCGCGACTTTATCGAGGAAATCAAGACGCAGGGACGCACGATCTTCCTCTGCACGCACAACCTCGACGAAGCCGACCGGCTTTGCGACCGCATCGGTGTGATGAAGCAGCGTTTGATCACCGTGGACACGCCTACGAACCTGCGCCAGAAGCTTTACGGGCGCAAGGTGGTCTTTCACCTGCGTGAAGCCGACGACGCGCTGCTGGCCCGCGTGCGCGCGCTGCCGTTCGTCAAAGAGGCGCAGCGGGTGGATAACAAACTCGTGCTCGGGCTGGACGACCCGGAAACGCACAATCCGGCGCTCGTGCGATTGCTGGTGGAGGTCGGGATCGACATCCAATTTGTCGGCGAACTGCGTCATTCCTTGGAGGACGTTTACCTGTCGCTTGTTGGGTCAACGCATTAAACGGATGAAACGGATGAAACGGATTGAAGAGAAAATCCGTTCAAATCCGTTGAATCCGGTGACATTTTTGGAGGACTGTAATGCCTAAGATATGGACAATCGTTGATAAAGAATGGGCTGAGGTATTCAAAAACCGGCTGGTGCTGTTTACGGTGCTCTTTATGCCGATCCTGTTTACTGCACTGCCGTTGCTTATGGTCGCGATCGGCAGTTCGCAGGCAGATATGGGCGATGCCACAGATATGCCAGCCTCATATTTGGAGATGTGCGGCGATTTGACCGGTTCAGCCTGCTTTACTCTGATGATGGTCAACCAGTTTTTGTTGCTGTTTATGATGATGCCGCTCATCATCCCGGTGACGATTGCGGCGTACAGCATCGTGGGCGAAAAGACCACACGCTGCCTGGAGCCGTTGCTCGCCACACCGATCACAACGGCGGAACTGCTTATCGGCAAGAGTCTGGCAGCACTGATTCCCGGTGTGCTGGCGACGTGGTTGAGTTTTGGCGTCTTTGCCGTGGTCGCCTATATCCTGGTGCAGTCCCCCGAACTGCTGCGGCGCATCCTTGATCCGATGTGGATTATTGCGATTGGCCTTTTAGGGCCGCTGCTCGCGTTGGCGGGCATTAATGTGACATTGATGGTGTCTTCGCGTGTCAGTGATCCGCGCACTGCCGAGCAGGTCTCGATGATGTTGATCCTGCCGCTGCTTGCGATCTTCTTTGCACAGATCGCTGGCGTCTTGATGGTCAATGCGCAGATCATGCAATTGGCAGCGATCGTTATGGTGGCTATCGATGCCGGCCTGGTCTCCCTGGGAGTGCGCGTGTTCCAGCGCGAGGCAATCTTAACGAAATGGAAGTGAGAGCATGAGCAAATCGGCGAATGGGCGAATGGGCGAATGGGTGAATGGGCGAATGGGCGAATGGGTGAATGAGCGAATCGGCGAATCGGCGAATCGGCGAATGGGCGTATTGAGGTGTAGGGTTATTGGTGCATTGTTGGTGGTGTGGCTGCTGGCGGTGATGCCGGTGTGGGCGCAAGATGAAGGGCTGAGCATCTCCGTGAGCAAGCAGTTCGGCTACAACATGGGGAGCCAGATTCAGGGGACGTTCAAGATTCGGGTGCGTGGGCCGGAGGATTTGGCCACTGTCACCTTTTTGCTCGACGGTGAGACGCTTGGTGAAGCGACGACAGCGCCGTTCGAGCTGTCGTTCAAGACCGACGAATATGCACCCGGTTGGCACGAGGTCACCGCTGTGGGAACAACGACAGGTGGGCAGACTTTGACGGCGCGCACGTTGAGCTTCCAGTTTGTCTCCGTCGATGCTGCCGGGAAGAGTATGGTCAAACTCGTTGTGCCGATCCTTGTGTTGGTGGTGATCGCCACGCTGGCGACTGGCGTCTTCCCGATGCTGAGCAGCCGGAACAAAGCGGCAGCGTATGATCCCACGTCCTACACGCCCGGTGAGCCACGCAACTACGGCATGTTGGGCGGTACGGTATGTCCCAAATGCGGGCGTCCTTTTGGGATACACTTGTGGGGGCTTAACATCAGTCTGGTGGGTAAATTCGACCGCTGCCCGCATTGCGGCAAGTGGAGCCTGGTGCGGCGGGCCTCCCGTGAGGCGCTGCTGGATGCGGAAGCTGCGGAATACGCCGATCACACAGCTACCACCCCCCGGCCCACCATGAGCGCCGGCGAGAAACTGCGCGAGCAACTCGACGACTCGCGCTTCACCGACCAAGTATAGTATCAGCAGCTTGAACTGATTCCAGCGGCTCTATATTTGCCATTTGCCATTTGCCATTCAGTATTCTCGAGGAGTTAGTGATGAACATTGTGCTTGACCGCAAACGTATCTTTATTTTCCTAGCCCTGGCGTTCGGCATTGCCTGGGCAGGCGGGTTGGTGATTTACCTCACTGGCGGATTGGAAGGCAGCCCTTTTGTCTATTTGATCCTCACCGTTGTGTATATGGGCGCGCCGACTTTCGCGCACGTGCTGACGCGTGTGATCACGCATGAGGGGTGGGATAATCTGTATCTTCGCCCTCGATTGCGCCGCGAATGGCCTTACTGGGTCACGGCTTGGGTCGCACCTGGCGTACTCGCTGTGGTCGGATTGCTCGTCTTTTTCGCATTATTTCCTCAATATTATGATGCTGACCTGGGCGCCGTCAAGCAAATGCTCGAAACGCAGGCGGAAATGACCGGGCAGCCTATCCCGGAAGCCAACCCGTGGATGATCGTCATCAGCCAAACAATGCTGGCGCTGATCCTTGCGCCGCTGCTCAACGCCTTCGCCACCTTCGGCGAGGAATTCGGCTGGCGCGCGTATCTGCAACCGAAGCTCCAGCCGCTTGGTGGGCGCGCGATGATGCTGGCGATGGGCGTCATTTGGGGGGTGTGGCACTGGCCCCTCACAGCAATGGGGCACAACTACGGGTTGGATTATCCAGGCGCGCCGTGGGGCGGGATGTTGATGATGGTCTGGTTCACGCTACTGATTGGCACGCTGCTCGGTTGGCTGACGTTGCGCGCGGGGAGTGTGTGGCCTGCCGTCATCGGGCACGCGGCAATCAACGGGATTGCGGCGCTGGGGGTGGTGTTCGTCAAGGGGCAGCCGAATCCGCTGCTGGGACCGCTGCCGGTGGGTTTGATCGGGTCGGCGGGCTTTGCTGTGGTGGCGCTGGCGCTCTTTATGAAACGCGGCGCTTTCGAGCCGCCTGCCACGCCCCCTGTCGCTGTCTCGGAGACTGTCGAGAGCTGATCATGGACAATCTCGTTATCCTCGCATTTATGGAACTTGGCGCAATTGCCTTCACGGTTGGCGCTTTGAAGATGCTGGCGAGGTTTCAGAAGCATATCGCGGACGTTGGGCGATCCCGCTTTACCGTCGTTTCCAGGACGCTATACGCCTGGACGCCGAAGGGGCCCTGACCACGACGGCGGCGCTCGATCTCTTTGCGACGTCGGACGAGAACAGCACGACACACTGCTTATACTCTGCCGGACGGGCAGAAGGTTCGCCACGGTATCAAGCCGGCGATCTATCGGCGAAGGCGACTGGCCTTGCCTTACCCGCCGCCGACCGGC
>DAOUAY010000232.1:0-3789 GCA_034432995.1 Anaerolineae bacterium
TTCGGGCATCGCGGGGCCAATCATCCGGTGCGGGACTTCACGACGGGCCGCATCCTCATCACGACGCAGAACCACGGTTTCGCCGTTGACCCGGAAAGCCTGGGGATTGCGTGGACGCCGTTGGAACAAGAGGCAAGAGGCAAGAGGCAGGAAGCAAGAATCGGCGAATCAGCGAATGAGCGAGAAGCCGAATTACGAATTACGAATTACGAATCACGAATTACGATGGCTGAACGATTGCCAAAGGAAATTCTGGTGGGCGAAAGTCCGTTGGGATTTGGGCCGGTGGAGGTGACGCAGTTATCGCTCAACGACGGCACGCTGGAAGGGCTGCGTCTGCGCGACTATCCGGCGTTCTCGGTGCAGCATCATCCTGAAGCGTGTCCGGGTCCGCATGATGCGCAGGGTTTTTTTGAAGAGTTCATGCAAGTGGTGGAACAGAATTGCGAATGGCAAATGGCAAATCGCAAATAGCAAGTCGCGGGAAAAGAGTTTTTCTGCGTAGTTGTCTCGGCCGGTTACTTGTTGTGGCAATTGTGGTTGTGCTCGGAATTGGCCTATGGCTGTATTTCTGGCTGTTTCACGGTATCCCTTTGCCTGAACAGTTCGGCACATATTTGCCGCCAACAAGTGAGTACAGTCCGGTTTCGCTATCTGAGGTTCCGCAGGCATTGCAATGGGCTACCGTCGTAGCGGAGGACAGAACCCTCTATGAGAGAAGCCGTAGCCTTAACTTGAAATCTATCATCCGTGCCGTTTATTGGAACTTCGTTTGCGCGCGAAGTACATGTTTGCGGGATGGCAGTACGCTTCCGCAGGGTGTTTGGCTCTCTGTGATGGATGTTGCAGGCAAGTTGGATACATCGCAGTTGCGACGAGATATGTGCGAATTGGCCTGGATGATCGTTTATGAGCGGCGCTATACGCCAGACGAAATCCTGGAATTCTATCTCAATAGTGCTCCTTACGGGGAGGAAGTTTACGGAGTTGAAGCTGCCGCTCAGCATTACTTTGGCAAACACGTGAAAGACCTGACCTTAGCTGAAAGTGTGATGCTCCAGGCGGTCAGAAGATACCCTTATGCAGTTGATAATGATCAAGAATGGGTCCAAAAGGCACAAACCAGGATACTGGAATTGATGGTCGAAGAGGGTTACATCAGCGCACAAGCCGCCAACGACGCAGCCCAGGAGACGGTGGTGTTTGTCTATAGACATGAGTGACAAATCTTGGGCTGGGTATGTTAAATACATCACAAATTTGACCTATGGTTCGAAATTGGAGGACATTATGGCGAAGTTTTTTGACTGGGATGGAGACGATGACAAGTTTGTTGAATCTATGCTTGTTCCGGCCAGGCGTAAAGCTATGATTAGGCAACTGAGCAGGAGACGCAAAAGGGAATCGAGATTTTTAGTGGCTATGACTTTAATTCTGATCATTAACACCTTTCTGGTCATCTTTCTTGAAGCTGGCATAGAGGACTTCAGTATATTTTTTGTGTTATGGATCATTCCGGCAATGAGCTATGGTCTTTTAGACTATCGACTAAAGATGTTGAAAACCTTCGACAGAATAGAATCTCTTCCAAAAACTGACGGCGAATAGCTGATAGCAAATCATAGAAGACTCATCCTGAAGCGTGTCCGGCTCCACACGATGCGCAGGGATTCTTCGAGCAATTTTTAGCTATCAGCCGTCAGCCTTCAGCGGTCAGCGGGCTGAAAGCTGATAGCTGAGGGCTGACAGCTAAGGAGGTATCGTGCCAAAACGTACTGACATTCACAAAATTCTGATCCTCGGCTCCGGCCCAATCATCATCGGGCAGGCGGCCGAATTCGACTATTCCGGCACGCAGGCGCTCAAGGCGCTGCGGCAAGCCGGGTATAAGCTCGTGGTCGTCAACTCCAACTCGGCGACGATTATGACGGACCCGGAGCTTTCGGACGCGGTCTACGTCGAGCCGCTGACGCCGGAGTTCGTGGAGGCGATCATCGCGCAGGAGCAACCGGATGCGCTGCTGCCGACGCTCGGCGGGCAGACGGCGCTCAACCTGGCGATGGCGCTCACCGCCAATGGCGCCTTGGCGCGTCATAGTGTTGAGCTTATCGGCGCATCTGCCACGGCCATTCAGTTGGCTGAAGACCGCGCGCTTTTCAAAGAGACGATGTTGCGGATCGGCCTCGAAGTGCCGCGCAGCCGCCAGGTGAGCAGCCTGCGCGAGGCGCTGGAGACAGCGGCTGAATTGGGCTATCCGCTGATCGCGCGGCCCAGCTTCACGCTCGGCGGAACGGGCGGCGGCATCGCCTACAACCTCGAAGAACTCACGACGATTGTCACCCAGGCGCTCATCGAAAGCCCCACCGCCACGGTGCTGCTCGAAGAATCCGTCATCGGCTGGAAGGAGTACGAGATGGAGGTGGTGCGCGACTGTGCGGACAACGCCCTCATCGTCTGCTCCATTGAGAACCTCGACCCGATGGGTGTCCACACGGGCGACTCGATCACCGTCGCGCCCGCGCAGACGCTCACCGACCGCGAGTATCAACGGATGCGCGATGCCTCGCTGGCCGTGCTGCGCGCGATCGGCGTGGACACGGGCGGCTCCAACATCCAGTTCGCGGTCAATCCGGCGGACGGGCGCATGGTCGTCATCGAGATGAACCCGCGCGTCAGCCGTTCGTCGGCGCTGGCGTCGAAGGCCACCGGCTACCCGATTGCCAAAGTCGCCGCACTGCTCGCCGTGGGCTACCGCCTGGACGAAATCGCCAACGACATCACCCGCCGCACCACCGCCGCGTTCGAGCCAACGCTGGATTACGTGGTGGTGAAGATGCCGCGCTTCCAGTTGGAGAAGTTCCCCGGCGCCGACCCGCGCCTCAACACGCAGATGAAGTCGGTGGGCGAGGCGATGGCGATCGGGCGGACGTTCAAGGAGGCGCTCGGCAAGGCGATGCGCTCGCTTGAACTCGATGCCACGCCCAAGCTGGATTTCGACCGCATCCCGCAATACCTGGCGACGCCCACGCCGGAACGCCTGAGCTACGTCTTCGCGGCGCTGCGGGCCGGTTACACGGTGGACGACATCCACGGCCTGACGCACATCGACCGCTGGTTCCTCACCGAAATGGCGCAGTTCGTTGCCCTGGAAGCGGAATTGCGCGCTTTGCCCTGGGACGACGTCAACCGCGACGCGCTCCTACAAGCCAAGCTGTGGGGCTTTTCCGACCTGGAGTTGGGCGAACTGTGGGGCCGCTCCGGGGAGGACGTGCGTCTGCGCCGCGCGGCTTTGGACGTCCGGCCGGTTTTCAAGATGGTGGACACGTGCGCTGCCGAATTCGAGGCTGCCACGCCGTACTTCTATTCGACATACGCGGGGACGGAGAACGAGGCAGCGTCAACCGTGTCAACGGATTCAACGGATGGAACGGATTGGAAGAGGCGCGAGCGAGTGATTATTCTTGGTTCGGGGCCGAATCGCATCGGGCAGGGGATCGAGTTCGACTACGCCAACGTCCACGCGGTGTGGGCGCTGCAAGAGGAAGGCTACGAGGTCATCATGGTCAACTCGAACCCGGAGACGGTCTCCACCGACTACGACACCGTCGACCGGCTGTACTTCGAGCCGCTGACGGCGGAGGACGTGCTGGCGATCGTCGAGAACGAGCGGCCTGTCGGCGTCGTGGTGACGTTCGGCGGGCAGACGCCGCTCAAGCTGGCGCGGACGCTGGTGGATCACAATATCCCGCTGCTCGGCATGGACTACGGGATGATCGAGATGGCCGAAGA
>DAOUAY010000233.1:0-1580 GCA_034432995.1 Anaerolineae bacterium
ATCATCATTACCCGTGGCCCGCGCCAGGCTGCCAGAGACGATCCTGTTGCGTCCAGCAGGCTTACCTCCAGTTGCGCCTGCGCGTCCAATGCCTTACACCCCACCGGCAGGTGAAACTGCGTGGCAAAACGCGTCCCGGCAGCCAGTGTCCGATCCGCCGACTCGGCCAAGACGGGTAAATCCAGGCGCTGCTCTGCCAGCGTCACCGCAACACTAAATCCACCGGCAAGTTCAACGGTGCTTTCCCAATGCAACCACCCATCGACAGTTTCGCACGGATGGACCGCATCCCGCCCAAGCCAGAGACCCAACAGGCGCAGCGGCGCTTGTTGTGGTGGCCGGTCTCCGATCGCGTCACCCGGCGCTTCGACAGCTACGGCGCTCTCCGGCAGAACCGGCGGTATGGCAGCCTGCATGATCGTCACGGCGGACAGCATCACTGTAGCCTCGTCCTCACCGGCGATGTAAACGGTGAGCGTGGGCGTGTAGATGCCCGGCGGCGTCCAGGAATCGGGTGTCAGTGTGTAGCGGCCCAGGACAGGCGTTCCGGCGGGCCAGCGCGAGGGACGATAATCGCCGCTGGCCGGCGTGCCGTCGAAGCGCCCCCACTCGTCGCCGCGCGCGTCCAGCAGGCGTAACACCACCTGGTAGAAGCGATCCTCGGGATCATCCAGCCCCAGAGTCATCCAGTAAGTCCATACATCCAACGGCGCTCCGGCGGGCTGCGGCGTCTCCGGCAGGCTGTAGCTCCACAAGGTCAAACCGGGCAGCGTGGATTGGATCGGCCATCCGGTAAACCACGGTGAAACGGAAAAATCGGCGCGCCGGCAGAGGGCAAAATAGCGCAGCCCCAGGCCGTGGAATTGCGGCATCGACATCTCCGGGCCGAGCGTGCTCAGCAGGGCGGGAACGATGCCCGTCGGATCGGTGACGTGCTCCAACCACGTGACAACCCACACGCCGGACGCCTCTTGCAAAGCGGCGTTGAGGGCGGGGGCGGTGTTCTCGTAGTGCAGCACGTGATTCACGTCCAGCAGTTTGTCATCGGGCAGGGGCAACAGCCCATCGGAGCCTGCATAATAGGCCCAGGCTGGGAAAACGGAGCCGGTCTCGACGATGACAACGTCGCCGGGCGCACGCTGCGCTTCGACGTAGCTGGCAGCGCCGCGCCAATCTTCGCGCGCGTAGGCCGGATCGGCCAGCAGGTTCAGGTCGGCGCGCACGGCAACAACGACGAAGAGCAAGCTGCACACCCCGAGCCAGACATGGGCAAAAAGGCGCGCGTTCCGATTTCTCGACATCCGCGCCATCCCCCACCCTATCGCCAGCGCCAACACCGGCAGCGGGGCCAGGAACGCGGCGTGGCGGCTGCCCCATTTCGGCAGATCGCGGAAAATCAGCGCCATCGCGCCTACAGGGAGCAAAGACAGCAAAGGATACAATCCCGCGCGGGGACGGCGGCCGGCGAGCAACAGCGTCGGGAACGTCGCTAGCAGGAGCAGCCCGCCAACGGTCGCTTGCGACGCGGCCGGCCAATAGTCGGAGACCGTCATCCCAACGATGGTAATGCGCAGGAATGC
>DAOUAY010000234.1:0-2500 GCA_034432995.1 Anaerolineae bacterium
GTCCCCGCTTCAACTTATTCTAACCCATTTGTGGTCTAACAAATGGGGGTAAGCTCACCTGGCTAACCGATGACAAGCGGCGAGTTCGTTTATTGGAACCCTTTGAGGCTTATACTGATTTTGTCAGAGGCTATACAGATCAATCTTCCCCCAATTATGCCAGCATTCGCGTTTTGTCATGTGGCGCTAGACAGGTCGCACTCTTGGGTCTTAATTCAGCCTGGATGTGTGCTCGCAACAAGAATGCTTCAGGTGAAGTTTATGATTATGGGTAACTATTCAGACCTCTGAGATCAGAGGCGGCAGGCAGGTTGGTCGAAATGGCGTACCGACTAAAGCCAGCCGTAACGCTTCCAGAATGTTCTGGCCATTTTTGCGAGCAGTGGAGATATAGCTGCGAATAGCACAGAAAGTCTTGGCACCCGTGGTGGTGCGAAAACAGCCGGAGACTTTTTGTTTCAGCTTGACCATGCGCAAATCTCGTTCGGCCAGATTATTATCAAACGGCACATTGAAATCATACATAAAGGCTAACACGGCGCTCCGGTGCTTATCCAAGCGGTCTAGCAGATTTCGGGCCGGGCTTTGCTTCGGTTTTCCGCGCGCCTTGGGGACATTCGGCTCCACCTTGGGCAGCGGATTGGCGGCATACCCCGCGTTGAGCACCGTCTGATAGCGCGCTTCGAAGTGCTGGCGTTGGTCTGGGGGGAGGGTGGTCTGTCCATCCTCACGCGCCACTGCGACACTGGCTTTGATCTCCAACAACAGCTGCGCCAGGTCCTCAGCCCAGGCTTGTTCATAGCGTTCGTGCAGAAACACCAAGTCGCGCAAGTGATGGGCATTGCATGTGGCGTGGGCGGCGTCAGCATACTTGAAGTAGGAAGCGTAATCGTCATGCATGATGCGCCCCGTACGGTGCGGCAAGATATCGATGGTTTGGTGGGCTTTGACGCCGCGATGGGTGCTGACGTCCAGATAAGTCACCTCCTCCGTGCTGGCGACATGCACCCACTGCAAACGGCCTTCCACCCGCAGACCGCTCTCGTCAACATGCACCGTCGCGGGCGTGTCTTGTAAGTGCGTCTTGACGGCGGCATTCACCGACTGGACACGTTCCGCCAGCACGGCGCTGGCGTGGACAATCGTCCCGTCGCCGACGGCTTGCCCATACAGGTCCCAGAAAATCTCGGCCGTGCGGTCCACGGGAATGTGATGATACTGATTGAAGTAGACCATTTGGCCTTGCAAGATCGGGCCATACTGGGTTGGCTGCGTCACATCCAGGGGAAACTCGGCCTGGGTGACGGTCTGACAGTGCGGACAAGTTTTGATTTCCGCTTGATGTTCCGTCACTTCAATCCGCACCGGGGGTAAGTCGAACACTTGGCGACGGGCATAGGTGCTGGGTTCCACGGCGCTGAGGTCGGTGTGACAATGCGGACAGGCGGCAACCCGATGCACTTCACAGTGATCTGGATGTTCCACCATATCCAGCTTACGCCCGGGATGCCCGGGTTGGGCCCCAGCTTTCTTACCGCTGGGTTGGCGCAGACTGCGTTGGCGGGTCTTTTTCAGCCCGTCGCTGCTAGGGGGCTTACTGCTGTTACGGCTATTTTTCGCCTGCTGGTCTTCCAAGGCCTGCAGCCGTGCCGCGAGCGTACTGAGCACGGTCTGTAACTCAATGACCAACTTCAGTACAGCTTCTTCGCCTTCTTGATAAATGGCGCGAATTTCTTCAGGTGTGCGTTGTTGTATCACGATCATAGCTCGATGGTAGCACAGTTCTATAAGATTTGGATTGGATCGGCATCAGAAAAACCTTAGTTTTGGACGACGACTGAATAGTTACAATTATAGCACAGCTTTCTCTAGATTTTCAGTAGATCGAAAATCTGTTCGTAGTAACCGCTTTAGCGGTCTCTTGGACGGCTTCAGCCGTCACTACGAACCCAAAGTTTGCATCTGCTGAGCCTGCGTTCTGCGTTTCCAAAGCGGAAAAGTCAGCTATAATAAGCCTATCGTGCGAAATGTACGAAAGGAGCGATTGATGGAAACACAATCCGTTACCTTGACGGAACTCAAACAAAACCTCAGCGAATGGGTCAATCGCGCTGCCTATGGGAATCTGCGTATCGAACTCGTCTCGCGGGGCAAGGCCAAAGCGGCGCTGATCAGCGTGGATGATTTACGCCGTTTGGAGGCGCTGGAACAGGCGCACAATCAGCGCGAACTCTCCGTTCAGCAACAGCGCGCGGCGCTCAATGAGGCGCGCATCTTGCGCGAGCGTATGCCAATGGCCGATGCCGAAACCGATAGCACGACCATTTTAGCCGAACTCCGCGAAGAACGCGCTGCCGAACTGCTTGGGTTACGCTAATGCTGTTTTTTGTTTCCCGGCGACTCTCGGACTATCCGACTAGCGCCTATCCGACTAACGACTATCCGACTATCTCAAGGAGAACCCTATGAAAGATCGCAAACTACTGATGATCCCCGGCCC
>DAOUAY010000235.1:0-4832 GCA_034432995.1 Anaerolineae bacterium
AGCCATTCTTCTCATGTGGGATCGGGATCTTCTCGAAGGCCACCGACTGGCAGTCCAGATAGGTCAGCATGTCGCGCTCGCTCTTCAGGATCATCGACTGATCCAGAATGCCGTTTTTCAGCCCCAGGTACACGTTCTCGATGTAACGGTCGAGCTGGATGTTCTCCTCAGCGGAAACCGTCAGCTCGTTCGCCGTCTCCAACGCCAGCAAGTACGCCACGCCGACCGCCGCCGATGAACTCAAACCGCCGATAGGCATACTGCCGCCCACCACCGCGTCGATGCCCACACGCAGGACGCGCTGCTGCTGCAAAGCCAGCGCCGCGCCCCGCACGTAGTTCCCCCAATCCCTGGGCGACTTGGGCGGCACGTCGTCCAACGTGAATTCGACACAACCGGGAAAATTCAGACTTTCGACGCACACCCGCCGGTCGCCGCGCGGTGTGAAGGCTAACAAGATCACCCGATCCAGCGTCATGCCTGTCACCAGCCCATCCTGATGATCAACGTGCGCGCCGAGCGGCGAAATCCGCAGCGGCGCGTAGACGACGCGGATGTCGTTATCCGCGCAGCCGGTGCGCTGTTTGAGGCGTTGGCGTAGCTGCTCGATCTGCATACTTACACTCCACACTCAACGCGAGTTCAAAAACCCCCGCGCTTCCAGATACGCCACGATCTTGCGGGCGTTTGCTTCAGGCGTCGTCTCCACGGTATCCAGCGTCAGTTCCGGGTTAAGCGGGTCTTCGTAAGGGTCATCGATGCCGGTGAACCCCTTGATCTCGCCGCGCCGCGCGCGGGCGTACATCCCTTTCACGTCGCGGCTTTCGCACACTTCGATGGGCGTGTTGACGAAAACCTCCACGAAGTGATCGTCGCCCACCATCTTGCGCGCTTCGTGGCGGGTGGCGCGGTACGGGCTGATGGCGGCGCAGATGACTGTGCCGTTGTGCCGCGCGATCTCGCCGGCCACAAAGCCGATCCGCAGGATGTTGGTGTCGCGGTCTTCCTTGCTAAAGCCCAAGCCTTTGGAAAGGTGCGTGCGCACCACATCGCCGTCAAGCACCGTCGCCTGCCGCCCGCGCTCCAACAGCATCGGGACCAGCGCTTCGGAGATGGTGGACTTGCCGGCGCCGCTCAGCCCCGTGAACCAGACGCACAAACCTTGCTTGTGGCGCGGCGGATTCGTCTCCATCAAAATCTGCGCCGTTTCCGGGCGGGTGAACCACGCCGGCAGCAGCTTCCCCTGCGCCAGATAATCATCGCGCACCTGCGTGCCGGAGATGTTGGCCGTCTTGGCGCTGGCCGGAACTTTGGAGACTTCCTCGTAGCGGTCCTCGTCCACCAGGTAGACCAACTCCTGGAACTGCACGCCCTTGACGCCCAGCTCGTCCTCGTACTGCGCCATCATTTCCTGCGCCTCATACGGGCCGTAGAACGGCTTGCCCGTGCTGTCGGCGCCCGGCCCGGCGTGATCGCGCCCGACGACGAAGTGCGTCGCGCCGTAGTTGCGGCGGATGAGCGCGTGCCACAACGCCTCGCGCGGCCCGGCCATGCGCATCGCCAACGGCAGCAGGCTCAACGCGGTGTTCTGGTCGTAGTAATTCTCGACCAACGCCTTGTACACTCGCACGCGCGTGTAGTGATCCACGTCGCCGGGTTTGGTCAACCCCACCACGGGATGGATGAGCAGGCTGCCGCCCACCTGCGCCGCCGCCCGCTTGGTCAATTCCTCGTGGATGCGGTGCAGCGGGTTGCGCGTCTGGAAGGCGACCACGTTGCGATTGCCCATCTCCGCCAACAAGGCGCGCACCTGGGCCGGCGTGCGGCGGATTTCGACGAAATCGTAATAGACCGGCAAATTGAGCACTTTCAGCTCGCCGGAGATGCACAGGTCGCGCCATTGCTGCATCTCGGAGACCAGTGGATGCCGGTGATCGGTCGTGCCGTACACCAGTCGGGCCTCACGCAGCGGATCCCAGCGGAAGACTTCTTCAATGCGCATCACAGCGACGATGTAGTTACGCGAATCGCGCAGCGTGATCCATTCCTCGCGGGTGGGCAGGTCTTCCTTGCTGATCGTCAGCGTGATGGGGATGGAGAACAGAGTCCCGTCCGCCAGCCGCATCTCGGTCAGCACACGCTGGTAATCGGCCTTCGACATAAAGCGATCCAGCGGTGAAAAACCGCCCACGGCCAGCAGTTCGAGATCGCAGAGATTGCGGTCGGTCATCTGTAGCGAAGGGAAACGGTTCGCCTCGGCCAGCAGCGCCTCGCGCTCCGCGCCGGTGACGACCAGATCGACGAGTTTGCCTCTATAAGGCGAAATCAAAAGGTCTTGATGTTGCTGTTTTTGTGCCACAGTATCTCCTAGCGAGTTACGAGTTAAGAGTTACGAGTTAAGAGTTACGAGTTACGAGTTAAGAGTTAAAAGTTATGAATCACTGCCCTTATAAATGATTTTTGAAAGCTGTCAAACCTTGAATGTTAGAAACGCGCCTCGGCGGCTTCCAGGGCGCACAGGAGGCGCTGCATTTGGACGCTGTTGGTGAGGTCGCCGCGCGTGCGCTCCAGGACGCCGCGCAGTTGATCGACGCGGTGGCGCAGCCCACCGGTGATCGCGTCGGGGTAGCTGAACGACATCAACACCTCGTAGGCCGCATCCATCGCTGCCAGCAACCGCTCGGCCTCATCCATCTCGCCCTGGCGCATCACGTCCAGGCAGCGCCGGCGCAGTTCGCTGGCCGCCTCACACACGCCGTTGAGGTAGGTGTTGTAGGGCACGCTTAGCGCATCGAGCGCCGGCAGTGCGCCATCCGAGATCAACGCCAACGTGATGCGGGCCTCCACTAGCTCCTTAAGCGCGTCCTGCGTGTAACCGGCGTAGAACAGGTCAGGGAACGGCGTCAAAAGCGCCTGCATCTCGCGCCCCACGGCCTCGGCCTGGGTGAGCAAGTCGTTGGCCTCGTCCCACACGTCACGATGACCCGCGCGGATGGCGCTGGAACACAAGCGAATCAGCTCGCGGCTCTTGCTGAGCGCTTCGTCGCGGGCCTGATTGCGCGCCTCCATGTCGGCCTGCGCGGCCTCGGCCAATTGGTCCAACCACACTTGTAGGGCGTCTACCATTTTATCGCTCCCCATCCGGCGGCCGCACACCGCCGAAGAATTCCCGCACCAGATCGTCGCCTTGACGCGGGATCACGATCTCGCCAAAGCTGACTTCGTACTTGGCAAGGTTCTCCTGCAATGCGCCGAGCAGCAACTTGGCGTTCAACGGCGTGACCACCACGCGCGCCTTCACCCGCACCTGTGGTTGATTGGGCAACATCTGCGCCAGATCCATAATAATTTCGGAAGGGGAATGGGAAATCAGCGCGAAATTGGCGTAGATGGGTTCCAGTCCGGCGGGCAATTCAATATTGAGCGATTTAGGTTTTGCTGACATAGGTACCTCCATTATACCACGCACAGCCCTGCAATAGCCACAAAGAACAGAGGGGCATAGACGCCCCTCTGTACATTTGGATATACGCCCCTCCCGCCTTTTAGAAGGGGATGTCGCCTTCCACCTCGTACTCTTCGTGGGCTTCCGCCGCGCCCGGAGCGCCGGCCGTCTCGCCGCGACTGCCGAGCATTGTAAAGCGTTCCGCCGTCACTTCGTAATTTGCACCAGCAGAACCATCCTGGCGTGTCCAGATCTTGGGGCCGCCAGTGGCTTTATCTGGCGTCAGACGCCCCTCAACCAGAATTCGCGCCCCTTTGGTGAGATACTGCGCTGCGTTTTCCGCGTCTTTGCGCCAGAGTGTAACACGAAACCACGTCGTCTCCTCACTTTTCGAGCCATCTGGGTTATTCCATTTGCGGTTCGTCGCGACGCTCAACGTGGTCACCGGCGTGCCATCCGGCATGTAACGCATCTCTGGATCGCGGCCCAGATTCCCAACGATGATCAGCTTTTGATATGACATTGCGTTGCCTCCTTTGCGTTATAGGGAAAATTGATAAAAGCCAAATAAATTGTACCCTGAACACGGCAAAGTGCAAATTCGAGACAGGGCAAATGCATAGGGTATGTTTGGGGCGGCGCGGTCAAGAGGCCGGCCACAGCGAAATTCACTCTGGGGAAACTCACTCACCTGCGATGAAGCACACGATGCCATCCACGATCCCCGCCGCCGCCACGTCGGGACGCTGCGTCAACAGCTCGCGGTCGTCCAGCATAAAACCGGCTTCGATGATGGCCGCCGGGGTATGGCGGTCAATTTCGTAGAAGGCATGATAGCGGGTCATATCATAAGTAATGGTATAGGGATCGAATGGCAATCCGGTGCGCGCCGCGTAATGGCGCGTGATGCAATCGACCAACGTATCCGCCGAGGGGGCATAATACCCACCCTCCGCACGCACAATTTTGAAGCCGGATTTGCCCGGCACATTACAAGAGTCTGCATGGATCGAGAGCAGTGCATTAGCCTGGTAGCCGTTGAGTCGCACATCGAACTCATCCAACAAATCGACCTCCCAGCGGCGCTGCATCAGCAAGGCAACGACGCGCCGCGAAATATCGCGGTTGATGTCCACCTCTTGCAGCCCATCGGGACAGACAGCGCCGCTGTCGCTGCCGCTGTGCCCGACCACGATGCCGATGCGTGGTGTGTGCGGGGTGATGGGTAAGGATGGCTCAGGCGCTACCGTCGCGGTAGGTGTGGCGGCAGTCAACGGAATCACGACCAGACCGCCGTGCTCCGGGTCCGGCGCAGTGACGTCGGACTCCACCGCGACAATCGGAATCACCCCCATCGGCACGCCAAAGGCGACGAAAAGGGCGAGCA
>DAOUAY010000236.1:0-34630 GCA_034432995.1 Anaerolineae bacterium
AGCGGCGAGGGTACACCCGGTCCCATCCCGAACCCGGCAGTTAAGCTCGCCAGCGCCGATGGTACTGCCCTGGTAGCGGGGTGGGAGAGTAGGTCATTGCCAAGGAACTGTTTGCGTTTCTGAGCGCTCTTCCCTTGACGGAAACGCGAGACGTGTTACACTGTTTTTCGATAATCTGATGGATGAGTGTCGTGGGATCGGACGTGCGCAGTAAACTTTGGTTTGTGTTTGAACTCCTGCTCTTGGGATTTCTGGCAGGTTGTCAAGGTATTGGGGTGGAGGGGGCAAGTCAGGCTCCGGTTACCGCGTCACCCCGACAGAGGGCCACGCAAACTATCCCTTCACCGGAGATGGCGGTTACCGCTACGGTTACCGTAGCGCCTACGTTGTTGCCGACGCCCGAACCGACAGTCTTGCCATCACCTACACCCACTCCTTTCTCCTGTCCTTACCTTCGTGGCCGAACCGAATCTGCATCTCTAGTCAGCGGTACGATGCGCGAGGAAGTGCGCCTTTTGGTGCATCTCCCTCCGTGTTACGATGACTATCCAGACAAGGCTTTCCCCGTGTTGTACATGTTTCATGGCTGGCCCCTCGATGAACGCCATTGGATCACGTTGGGCATCGATGAGTTGGTGGACGATTGGGTCAGTCGGGGCTTGATTGGGCCTTTTATCGTGGTGCTGCCTGGCGTGAGTTCCGATGGCTTGTATGTCAATTCAAGTGGCGGAGCCTGGTCTTTCGAGGGCATGTTCGTGGATGAATTGCTTCCGCTCGTCGATCAAACCTATCGCACATGGCGCGATCCGGCTGCGCGGGCGATCGGGGGGATTTCCCGGGGCGGCGTGTGGTCTATCGAGATTGCCCTGCGTCACCAAGACCTCTTCGGCATCGTGGGTGGTCACAGCCCGGCGCTGGCTTTGAACCGCCCCATGCCGCAGTATGACCCCTTTTTGCTGGCAAAACAAGGCGTTTCAGGCCTGCGCTTCTATCTGGATGCCGGGAATCTGGACTGGGCCAGGGCTACCACATTGCAATTTTACGACGTGTTGGTGGAGTATGGGGCGGACGTGACCTATCAGGTGCATGAAGGCGGACACGTCGATGCCCTGTGGCGGGGTGGCCTGGCGGACTATATCGATTTTTACACGTTGACGTGGCCTCGTTCTTTCGATGACCTGCCGCTTTGGGAAAGTGTTCCGGTGGTCGCCACGCCGTAGGATTGAGGGCATAATGCACACAAAAGGGAGAGCGTAGCAGCTCTCCCTTTTCTTTGACCGCGTCCGAAAACGCTTACTTCTGTCCCCAGAGTCGCAGCAACGCCGCGATGTCGTAGGTGGGCACTTTGTCCCTTTGCTCGACCAGGTCGTTGAGGGCCTGCATCGCGTTGGCGATGTTGCCGTGGCTCTTTTCGGCATCTACGCTGATGAGAGCTTGCCACAACAGTGAGAGCACGGACATCAACGTATCGAAGGAGGGATAACCCGCAGGCGTTTTGGAGGGTGCCACCAGGTTGATGTCGGCCTGCCGCGCTGGCAACAGCGTCGGACTGGTGGTGATCGACATCGTGCGCGCGCCGCGCTCTTTGGCGGCACTGAGCAGATGCCCAACTTCGGTGCCTGGGCCTAACCCCAGAGAGAGGGCAATTAACAGATCTCCTGGCTCGACGGTGTGCAGCAAGATGGCGGCTTGTGCGTAATCGGCGCGGATGGGATAGGTTTCGATTCCCAGGAGGCTCAAGTATGTGCTCCA
Source organism: Anaerolineae bacterium (assembly GCA_034432995.1). Lineage (GTDB taxonomy): Bacteria > Chloroflexota > Anaerolineae > B4-G1 > SLSP01 > DSWT01. The sequence goes on from DAOUAY010000236.1 coordinate 1,753, forward strand.
CAATACGGCGACGCCGTACCCTTCCGTCGCGCTGGTGACGAAGACCCGTTGGGCGGCGTGGATGGTCTGGGCAGCCTGGGCGATCTGTCCAGCATCTGCCTTCATATCCAACGTGCGGTCGCTCAACTCGTCGATCAGCGTGGTCACGTGGGCAGTCAGCCCATCGGTTTCAGCAGCGCCTTTTTGATAGCGCAAGGCTAACTGCTGGTTGATATAGCGTTTGATCTCACGCGAAAGCTCACGATAACCGGAATAGCCAAGTTCTTGCGAGAAGCGCACAACGGTCGCTGGATCGACCCCGACGCGGCGCGCCAGTTCTGTCGCCGTCAAGAAACCGACGTCCAGGGTGTTTTCGAGAATAAAATCCGCGAGGATGCGGAAACGAGGCGAGAGTTCTTCGTAGCTGTTTTGGATCTTGTCACGAAACATTATAAGCCTCCTTTTCACGTGCTTATATGAAACTTTGCAAAGTCTTGAACTATCTACAATGATACCATTCCGAGAAATGCGTGTCAATACTATTTTCTGTTCGGTAATTGTTTTGTAACGTTTTGTTAATGGTAGGCTTCATTGCATGAAATAATATAAGAAGAGGCTGGCAAAACCCGTCGTGGGGTTGCCTTTTGCCGTATCCGGTGTATCATAAACGGGTTATGAAAAGCTATGTACGCATTGCACCGTCAATCCTTTCCGCCGATTTTGCCTGTCTTGGTGCGGCGATCGAGATGGCGGAGGAAGCCGGCGCAGATGTCATCCACGTGGATGTGATGGATGGGCATTTTGTGCCGAATATGACGATCGGCCCGCCGGTGGTGGCGGCGCTGCGCAAGGTGACCAGGCTGCCGCTCGATGTGCATCTGATGATCGAAACACCAGAACGTTACGTGGAAGCCTTCGCGCAGGCCGGTGCGGATATACTGACGGTGCATCCAGAGGCGACGGCCCATTTGCATCAGGTGTTGCGGCAGATTCGCGGGCTGGGGATACAAGCCGGCGTATCTTTGAATCCGGCAACGTCAGAATCGGCTTTGCATTACGTTTTGGGTATGATCGATCTCGTGCTGGTGATGACGGTCGATCCCGGGTTTGGCGGTCAGGATTTTCTGCCGGAGATGTTGCCCAAAATCGCTGCTGTGCGCCGCCGCCTCGATGCCTCCGGCAGCACAGCCTGGCTGTCGGTGGATGGGGGGATCAATGCGGAAACCGCGCCTTTGGTAGTGGCGCACGGAGCCGATCATCTGGTGGCAGGTTCGGCGATCTTTGCTGCGGCGGAGGGCGTTGCGGCAGCCATTCGCACCCTGCGTGGGAACGCCGTCAGTGCTGCGCGCGGCGCTGCTTAGCGTCTAGAACGCAACAGCCCCGTTTCCGGTTGGTCAACGGGGCTGTTACTTGGGATTTCAGTACAGTGTACGTTACTTCTCGCCACGGGATAGCGTGCGCAAACAGCGTGTACAGATGTGCATACGCCGCCACGCACCGTCAACCAGCATCCGCTTGGACTGAATGTTAGGGCGGAACTGCCGGTTGGTCGCCCGGTTCGAGTGACTGACATTGTGCCCAAACATTGGGGCCTTACCGCAGATTTCACATTTTGCCATTTTTCACCTCTTCTGTCTTGATGACGGCGATCATCATACCACAAAGAGGAAAAGATGCAACTGGGAGGAGGGCTTTATGAGTGAAAAGGTGCAACCTCGGGGGAGAATAGAAGTGTCCCCCGCCGCTATTGCGTCGGTTGTCAGTGAGGCGGTACAGACCTGTTATGGGGTTGTGGGCACGGTCCCCAAAAACTTTGCGACCGGCCTGGCCGATATCCTATCCGCCGACAGGAAACGTGGGGTGGAAGTACAGGTTCGGGAAGGGAAGGTTATTGTCGACCTGTACGTGGTGGTAGAATATGGCACGCGGGTGTCGAGCGTGGCCGAGAGTATCAAACACGTGGTCAAGTATCAGGTCGAAAAGATTCTCGAGCTGCCGGTTGCCAAAGTGAATGTACATATCCAGGCTTTGCGCGTCAGCGATATCGATTAGGGGGCTTAGTGTGGGCGAACGGGGCAGTGAGAGCGTTTACAGCCTAGATGGGCATGATCTGAAATTGATGGTGGCGGCCGCGTTGTCCTGGCTTCGACAACACCAGGCGGAGATCAACGCGCTCAACGTCTTCCCGGTGCCGGATGGCGATACCGGGACAAACATGATGTTGACGATGACATCCGCCTGGAACGAAGTTGCCGATGTCCAGGAAGAGAACGTCGGGCGGCTCGCCGGCAAGGTGGCCCACGGTGCATTGATGGGCGCGCGCGGCAACTCCGGGGTGATCCTCTCCCAGATTTTGCGCGGGTTTGCGCGCGGTCTGGATTCCAAGGGGCAGATGAGCGCCGCAGACCTACCGGTCGCGCTGAATGAAGCGCGCGACACCGCCTATAAGGGTGTCGTCAAGCCGGTGGAAGGCACGATCCTGACCGTCATGCGTGAGGTGGCGGAGGAGTCCGCGGTTGTCGTGCAGGAAACCGAGGATTTACAGCGTATTTTTGAGCGATTGGTCCAACGGGCGAAGTCCGCCGTCGCCCGTACTCCACAATTGCTGCCGGTGTTGCGCCAGGCTGGCGTCGTCGATTCAGGTGGGCAAGGGCTGTTTGTGGTCCTTGAAGGGATGTTACGCTATATGAAAGGGTTATCGGTTGAAGAAGTCGAACGTCCCATCGCCGGTGCGGCGTTGGCGATACAAACCCACGCAGCTCCCCACGATCTTATGACCGAGGCATTACACTTCGATAGCAATTATCCGTATGATGTACAGTTTATTGTCGCTGGTCAAGCTCTGGACGTCGCCGGAATGCGTGCCACCATCGAGGCGATGGGGGATTCCGCTCTGGTGGTGGGCGATGCGCAGACCGTCAAAGTACACGTGCACGTGCTCGATCCGGGCATCCCCATCAGCTACGGCGCGACATGTGGCTCGCTGCGCGATGTCGTCGTTGAGGATATGCAGGCTCAGTACGAAGCGTATATCGCGGGACGAGAAGCAGCCTATACTGCAACCTTCCCCCATACTGGCGTGCCGATGCCGGTGGAAGAACCTCCCAATATCGCCGTCGTGGCAGTGGCTGCTGGCGACGGATTGGAAAAGGTGTTCCGCAGCTTGGGCGCGACCGGAATTGTCGAGGGCGGGCAAACTATGAATCCCAGCACCGCGCAAATTCTGGCAGCCATTGATCAGTCATTATCCGATTCCGTTATCATTCTTCCCAATAACAAGAATATTCTGCTGGCGGCGCAACAAGCCGCCGAGGTGAGCCAGAAGCATGTCGCCGTGGTGCCGACGCGCTCCATCCCGCAGGGTGTCTCCGCGCTGCTGGCGCTTGATCAACAGGCGACGCTGGATGGCAATGTGGCGGCGATGTTGCGCGCGGCCAAAGAGGTGATCACCGGCGAAGTGACGTGGGCCACCCGTGATGTGGCACTCAACGGCATCGACGTGCGCGAGGGCGATGCCATTGGGCTGCTCGATGGCGATTTGGTCGTGGATGCCGAGTCTTTCGACGAGGCGGTGTACTGGCTATTGGCCGAGGTCGAGCTTGAGGACTGTGAGTTGGTGACGTTGTACTACGGGGAGGGCATGGATGCCGCCCAGGCAGAAAATCTGGCCGAGCGGTTGAGCGAGACCTACCCCGACCTGGAATTCGAGGTTGTCCAAGGCGGACAACCCCATTATCCTTACATTATTTCCATTGAATAAATGAATTCTGGCGAGGATATGACGCGATTGAGCGTCTTATGTGTTCTTCGTCAGGATAGCGGAATTATTACGAATTTATAACTAAGGAGCAAGGGTGTGAGCGGCAATCATCACATTCAATTGATTACCGATGGAACGGCTTATCTCTCGGCGGCGCGTTTACGTGAACTGGGCATTGTCTCGTTGCCCATTGTCGCCCAGGCAAATGGCCGTAACTTCATGTATGACCAGCAGACAGACGGTCATATTGACTTGCTGGCCGAACTGGAGCAATCGCGCAGTCCGGTGGAGATCATTGGCCCCTCCCCGGATGACTTTCGCGCCGTCTTCGAGCGCACGCTTTATCGCACCAACCGGATGTTGCTGATCCTGTCATCGAGTCATCTCAGCCCTGTCATGCGGAACGCGCGCATCGCGGCCCGCGACTTTATGGGGCGGTGTGACATTACCGTGCTGGATTCACAGACGATGTCCGTCGGTCTGGGGTTGTTGGTGGAGAAGGCCGGCGAATTGTTGCAGCAAGGCGATTTGCCCCTGCCGGATGTGGTCAAGCGCATCCGGGGCATGATTCCCCGCATCTACGTGGTGATGATCTCGCACACCCTGGATTACATCTACAACAGCGGTAAACTCAGCGCCATGCAGGCGATTCTCGGGGCGATGCTCAAAATTCATCCCTTCCTCGTGATTGAGGATGGCGACATCATCCCGCAGGAGAAAAGCCGCAAACCGGAGCGGGCGCTCGACAAGTTGGTGGAGTTCGCCTCTGAATTCTCGCGGATCAACCAGCTCGTCATCTTCCAAAGCGGCGCGCAGCCGACGGAGGAGGCGCTCCTGCTCAAAACCCGGCTCGAACAAATCATGCCAAACCGGGACTTCCCCATCATCACCTATGACCCGATCCTGGCCTCGCACATCGGTCCAGAAGGCGTCGGCATGGTCATCTACGAGGGGGTTTGGCGTTAAGCGCGCATGGACGGTCACATTCGCATCGTCACCGATGGTGTGGCGGACATTCCGCCGCATCTGATTGAGCAGTTCAAGATCAAGGTCGTCCCCATCTATTTGCTGATGGGACAGACCAGCCACCTGGTCGGGGTCTCTGCCGATTATGGGTGGTTTTACCGTGAATTGTTGGCGTCGGACGTGATGCCAAAGACTGCCGCTCCGGCCCCGGCCGAGTTCTTGCAAGCGTACCAGGACTTGGTGGCGGAGGGCGCGCGCGACATCATTGGCCTGTTTGCTTCGGCGAATGTGAGCAGCCTGTACAACCACGCGGTGCTGGCTGCCCAACAGTTGTCGGGTGCGACGGTCCATGTCTTCGACACTGGACAGGTGTCTATGGGGATTGGCTGGGTGGTGCTGATGGCGGCTGAGGCTGTGGCCCGCGGCGCCTCCCTCGCCGAGATCAAGGCGTTGATCACCCAGGCGTGCGCGCGCGCTACCGTACTCGGCATGTTGGATTCGCCGGAGTACCTGCGCCGTAGTGGGCGCGTGAGTTGGGCCGCTGCCAAACTGGTCTCCCTGTTGCAGATCAAGCCGATGATCGCGTTTGCCGCCGGCGAAGCGCAGTTGATCGGCCGGGTGCGCACACACCAGCGCGCGCTCCAGCACATGGTCGATACGGTGATGACGATGGCGCCACTGCAAAAACTGGCTGTGTTGCACGCCCATACCGATCCCGCCGTCGTCACGCGGCTCAGCGAGGCACTGGCGCCTTACGCGCCTGATCCTGCGCCGATGGTGGTGGAAGTCGGCCCCATCTTCGGTGCGCACGTCGGTCCTGGCGCCGTGGGCGTGGCCCTGATCCGCGCCGGCGATCTGTGATCCGACTATCGACGACTCGACTAACGACTACCCGACTGTTCTCTAGGAGCATGAATGGTTAAGCCATTGGAAATATTGGAAAAAATCCTCAACCTGGAGGAGAAAGATTACACTTACCAGGACAAAGCCGTCGCGGGTGGGTTAGCGCGCTACGCCGACACCTGGGTAAAACAGGCCGTCGGCGCATTTGGCGAACCGGCTCGCCCCTGGGTGGAGGATGTCGCCGCTCATCTGCGGGCCTATAGCAGCCTCACCATCGAAGCCCGGCGCGAGGCGATGCAGGCTTTGCGCGCCGCCTTGCGCACGCCGCCAACAGCCGAAGGCGTCCCGGTGGAAGCGCCCGCGAGGGTGGAACCACAGGCAGCCCTGCCGCCGGAGCAACCTGCTTCTCATCGCCAGCCGCGTAGTGCTCCCGGGCGGGGCCTCGAAGCCTCGGTGGAGATGTTGGCCGGCATCGGAAAGAAGCGCGGGGAAATGTTGGGGAAGCTCGGCGTCAAAACCGTGCGTGACCTGTTGTATTTCTACCCGCGCCGCTATGAAGACTACTCCACCCTCAAGACGATCAACCGTCTGGTCTATGGCGAGCTGGTGAGCGTCCTGGCGACGGTGTGGGATGCCGGTTTGCGCAAGACCCAGGGCGGCAAGTCTCTGTTTCGCGCCGTGCTTTCCGACAACACCGGCACGATGGAAGTCACCTGGTTCAACCAGAGCTACCTCGAAGGCCGCATCCGCGCCGGGATGCAAATCCTGGTCAGCGGCAAAGTGGATGAGTATCTGGGGCGGCTGACGATGAACGCGCCGGATTGGGAACTGGTGGGTCGCAAAGATTTGACGAACGTGCGCATCCAGCCCGTATATGCGCTGACAGAAGGCTTGCAGCAGCGTTGGATGCGGATGACGTTGGAGCGCACGCTGGCGGCGTGGGTCAAGCGTGTCCCCGATGTCTTGCCCGCCACCTTGCGGACGGAGCACAACCTGCTGCCACTGGAGCGCGCCTTGTGGGGCGTCCATCTGCCCGATAATCAGGAACACCTCAACGCCGCACGGCGACGCCTGGCCTTCGAAGAGGCCCTGTACCTGCAATTGGGACTGCTGCGCCAAAAACTGGCCTGGAAATCACAACCGGGGCGCGCGATCCAGGTGGATGCCGCTGACGTGGCGGCGTTGCAGGCCAGTTTGCCTTATGCGTTGACCGCTGCGCAACAGCGCTCCCTAGACGAGGTTTTGCGCGACTTGAGTTCTGGCCAGCCGATGAACCGTCTCTTGCAAGGTGACGTCGGCGCGGGCAAGACAGTGGTCGCCGGGCTGGCGATGGCTGCGACGGCGGCGAGCGGCGCTCAGGCCGCGTTGATGGCCCCCACCGAAATCCTTGCCGAGCAGCACTACAAGAGCCTGACCAAGCTGTTCGACATGTTCCCGGAACCGCGCCCCACCTTCGGTTTGCTCACCGGCAGTACCAGCGGCGAGGATCGTGAAGCGGTCTACGCCGGGCTGGCGGATGGGTCCTTGCAGGTCGTGGTCGGCACGCACGCGTTGATCCAGGAGGCGGTGGCCTTCGAAGACCTCGCGTTCGTTGTGGTGGATGAGCAGCATCGCTTCGGCGTCGAACAACGCGGCGCGCTGCGGCAAAAGGGCTACAATCCGCATTTACTGATGATGACAGCCACTCCCATTCCGCGTTCGCTGGAATTGACTGTGTGGGGGCATCTCGATGTCTCCGTATTGGACGAGATGCCGCCGGGCCGCCAGCCTATCGAGACGCGCGTGTTGTTTCCGCGCGAGCGCGAGCGCGCCTACGCCTTCATCCGCTCCCACGTGCAGCAGGGGCGGCAGGCCTTCATCATCTATCCCCTGGTGGAAGTTTCGGAGAAGATCGATGCCAAAGCCGCCGTCGCCGAATACGACCGCTTGCGCAAGGAAGTGCTGCCTGACCTGCGGCTCGGCCTGTTGCACGGGCGACTTCGTTCCGCCGACAAAGAGGCCGTGATGGGGCGGTTTGCGCGCGGCGAACTCGACGTGTTGGTCGCCACCTCGGTCGTCGAGGTAGGAATCGATGTGCCGAATGCCGCGGTGATGCTCATCGACGGCGCGGATCGCTTTGGCCTGGCGCAACTGCACCAGTTTCGCGGGCGCGTGGGCCGTGGGGCGCACCAATCGTATTGTCTGTTGTTGGCCGACAGCGCCACCGAAGAAGCCAACGAACGTCTCCAAGCGGTAGCCGCGACCACCGATGGCTTTGTGCTGGCGCAGAAAGACCTGGAGATGCGCGGCCCTGGCGAATTCCTGGGCACGCAGCAGAGCGGTTTCCCCGAGTTGCCGATGACGGCGCTGGCCGATACCCGCTTGCTGCATCAAGTGCGGATGGTCGCCGAGAGCCTGTTGCAGGCCGATCCTGAGTTAAGTCAGCCGGAAAACCAATCTCTGGCGGAGCGTGTGGCCGAGTTTTGGCGCGGCGGAGGAGATTTGAGTTGACGCAAAGAATCGCAGTTTACCCTGGTTCGTTCGATCCGGTACACTTTGGTCATATGGATATCGCCCAGCGGGCGGCCAAAATCTTCGATCGACTGATCATCGCCGTGTACGAGAACCCCAAGAAGCCGCTGTGCTTTTCTGCAGCGGAACGGGTGGATATGCTCAAGACGGCGCTGGCTCACCTGGAGAATGTGACCGTTTGCGCGTACACCGGCCTGACCGTCAACCTGGCCCGCTCTGTCGGCGCGCAAGTGCTGGTGCGCGGTTTGCGCGTCATCTCCGATTTCGAGATGGAGTACCAGATGGCGCTCACCAACCAGCAACTCTGGGCCGAGATCGACACGATCTGTCTGATGACCCGCTACGAATACGCCTTTCTCAGCGCCAGTCTACTCAAAGAGGTGTTTCTGGCCGGCGGAGATATTTCACAGATGGTTCCTCCTGTGGCTCAGGAAATGCTGCTGCGCAAGTACGAACAACGCCGCGCAGATGGTGTGGGTGAGATCCCCAAGCTCTCGTTGTGACACGCGTTTAGGAAATCAGGAGGTATCGATGGACGTCGAATTTCTGATCGAACGACTGGAACGCTATATCCTGGAAGAGTCCCCCAAGCTGTTTGGGGTGCGCGCGGTCAATGAGGATGAAGCCCGCACGCATCTGGCGCAGTTGCGTGCGGCTATACCGGATGAGGTACCGCAGGCCCGCGAAATCGTGGCGCAGCGGGATGCCTTGCTCAACGCCGCGCACCAGGAAGCGCAGCAGATCCTTACCGCCGCGCGGACGAAGGCCGCGCAGATGGCGACGGAACATCGCCTGGTGCAGGAAGCGCGGCAGCAAGCCGACATCATCGCCAAGCGAGCCAAACGCGATGCCGTCGTGTTGCGCTCCGATGCCGACGAATACGTGTTCAATGCGCTGAGCCAGTTGCAGGCCGAGTTGAATCGCCTCCTGCACATCGTCGACAATGGGCTGCAAAAGCTCGAGGCCGACCGCGAGCAAACCTTGCAACTAAAAGAGGAGGGCGCGTAAGCGCGTAGACTAAAAAGTCTCAGCACGTACAGGCGTCTCGTGAGACTTTTGTAGTCTGTAAATCCAGTTTGACATGCGCCCTCTTTTTTGTATAATAGGCGTTACTTTGTCCGTCCTTATGAAGGGCGATCTAATAATGAGAAAAGGGAGTTAGAAAATGCCAGCAGTACCGAAGAGACGTACCCCGCGCAGCCGTCGTGATCGCCGGCGCGCCAATAGCTATCGTTCACCGAGTTTACCGACATTGGTGACCTGCCAGTGTGGCGAGCTTGTGCAGCCTTATCAGGTGTGCCCGCACTGCGGCGCTTACCGTGGCCAAAAGGTCATGCAGGTTAAGGAGGATTAACCTGAGCGCCGCCGACCCTGGAGTGTTGGGATGAGTGCCGCCTTTCTTTTCCCTGGACAGGGTTCGCAATATGTAGGCATGGGTTTAGCCTGGTACCGGGCCTCGTCAGAGGCCCGGATATTTTGTGATAGGGCGGATGCAACGCTGGGCTACGCGCTGACCGAATTGTGTTTTGCCGGGCCAGAAGCGCAGTTGAACCAGACCGAGTACACACAGCCTGCGCTGTTCGTGGCTGCCCTGGCGATGTGGCAGGCGGCCAAAACCATGCTGCCGTCACCGGTTTTTGTAGCCGGACACAGCCTGGGGGAATTCAGCGCATTGGTGGCCGCCGGAGCGTTGGACTGCGAGGCCGGTCTGCATCTAGTGGCCGCACGCGGGCGGTTGATGGCGCGCGCGGGCGAGAGCGCGCCGGGCGGCATGGCCGTACTCCTCGGCGCGACGTTGGCGGCAGCGCAATCGCTCTGCGACGCGGCAACGGATGTATCAGGACAGCCACTCGTGATTGCCAACGACAACTGCCCGGGCCAAGTGGTCGTCTCTGGCGCGCTTGCGGCTCTGGATGTAGCGTCCACGCTGGCGGCGGAGCACGGCGTGCGGCGGGTGCAGCGGTTGGCGGTCAGCGTTGCGCCCCACAGCATCCTGATGCGTGAGGCGCAGGCCGCGTTTGCCGAACTTTTGACCGCGGCGCCGTTGCGGACCCCGGCAGCGCCTGTGGTGTTGAACGCGACGGCGGCGCCGGTCTCTGCACCGGAGGATATTCGCCAGGCGCTCTTGCGCCAGCTTACGTCGCCGGTGCGTTGGCGCGAAAGTCTGTTGTGGATGGCAGCCCAAGGGGTGGATCATTTCATCGAAGTTGGGCCGAAGGACGTGCTCACCGGCTTGGTGCGGCGGACGTTGCCTGATGCGCGCGCCGAGGCGTTGGAAGCGTTGACGCCCAGTGTCGCACCGGGCGCGCAAGGGTAGGAGGCCGGAGTGATGTTGACTTTAGAAGGCAAGACGGCGCTCGTGACCGGCGCTTCGCGCGGGATTGGGCGCGCGATTGCAGTGGAGCTGGCGCGGCACGGCGCGGATGTCGCCGTCAACTACGCGCGCAACGCCGAAGCAGCTACACAAGTTGTGGCCGACATCGCGGCATTGGGGCGGCGCGCTGTGGCCCTGCCCGCCGACGTGGGCGATTCTGCCCAAGCGGCGGCGCTGGTCGAAGCGACGGTGAGCGCGCTGGGCCGGCTCGATATTCTGGTCAACAACGCCGGCATCGTGCGGGATGCTCTTTTGCTGCGGATGCAGGAGACGGACTGGGACGAGGTGCTGCGCGTGAACCTTAAGGGCGCGTTCAGCGTCGGCAAAGCGGCGGCGCGTCTGATGGCGCGGCAGCGCGCCGGGCGCATCATCAACGTCAGCTCGATTTCCGGCCTGATGGGACAGGTGGGGCAAGCTAACTACTCGGCGGCGAAAGCCGGTTTGATTGGCTTGACCAAGAGCATGGCGCGCGAGCTGGCCGGACGGGGCATCACGGTCAACGTGGTGGCGCCGGGATTCGTGACGACCGATATGACCGCGGCATTGCCCGACGACCTGGTCGAGAAGATGCGGGCGTTGATCCCGTTAGGGCGCTTTGGCGCTGTCGAAGACGTCGCGGGGGTTGTGGCGTTTTTGGCCTCGGATGCGGCGGCTTACATCACCGGTGCAGTGCTGCCGGTCGATGGCGGCTTGAGTATGTAGGAGGTTGGCATGGAAACAGGAACCATTCCCGGTATGGTGACAGTGGAAACCGAAGTGCTCGAAACGATTGCGCGGTTCTCGACTTTGAGCGTGCCCGGTGTGGTGCGCCTCGTCGAGAAAGACGTGGATCGCATTTTGGGACTTCAGGGCAAGTCGGTGGTCGTGCATGTCGATGCAAGCAAGGTCACGGTGGACCTGTCCATTGTCGCCGGTCCCGACATCAGCTTGCTGCGCCTGGGCCGCGCTGTGCAGTACGAGGTCACGCGCGCGATTCAGAACATGATTGGTATGCCTGTCGATGCCGTCAACGTTCACATTGAGGACGTGGTTTATCCGCAGTCGGAGAAACAGCCTGAGGGACTGGATCACTGAGGTGGATTTTCACATCTGCTTGAATTTTCGCACATTGAGAGGATTGAAAGCATGAAAGGTGAGCGTCGCCTGGCCCGCCAGTTAGCGCTCCAGGTTCTTTACGAGATCGATCTTGTGGCGCATCCGATCGGCGAGGTGTTGACTCAGCGTTTTGCCGATACCGAGGCGCTGCCGCGCGTCGAAACCTACACCCGGCGTTTGGTCGTCGGCGTGGCAGGTTGTCGTGATTTGCTGGATCACTACATCCAGTCCCACGCGCCGGAGTGGCCGCTCGATCAGGTGGCGATCATCGATCGCAATCTGCTGCGCATGGCGCTCTACGAATTCACCCTCGGCGAAGTGCCCGTCAAGGTGGCGATCAACGAGGCGGTGGAGCTGGCCAAGCGGTATGGTTCCGACAGCGCGCCGCGTTTCGTCAATGGCGTGCTGGGCGCGCTGGTGCCGATGCAGACCGAAATCGCGGCGGCGCTCAAGGCGGCCGTCGAGGCATCGTCCTGAGCCAGCCGCACGTTTTTGGCGTCGATGCAGGGGCGCAATTCCGATGTGAGGAATTGCGCCCCTTTTTTCTCGAATTTCACTTGTTGTCTGGGACAGGGTGCGGTAGATTTAGAGGATGCAGATGAATCCGCAGATGGACCTGTAACGTCATTTTTCAAAAGGAGTTTTTGGGTATGGATAAAATCCAAGTGCTGATCATGGGCGCCGCCGGGCGTGACTTTCACAATTTCAACACCTATTTCCGCGATAACGCTAAGTACACGGTGGTGGCCTTCACCGCGACGCAGATTCCGAATATCGAGGACCGTCGCTATCCTGCCGAGTTGGCCGGGAGCCTGTATCCTGAGGGCATTCCCATTTATCCTGAGGCCGATTTGGCGACGCTCATTCATCAATATAACGTCGATCAGGTGGTCTTTTCCTATTCCGACGTGCCGCATGAATACGTGATGCACAAAGTCTCGTTGGTCAACGCGCTGGGCGCCGATTTTGTGCTGTTGGGCGGCAACAACACGATGCTGCCGAGCGCCAAACCGGTGGTGGCCGTCTGCGCTGTGCGTACTGGTTCCGGCAAGTCGCAAACAACGCGCCACGTGTGCGACGTGTTGCAGGGAATGGGTAAAAAGGTCGTCGTCGTGCGCCACCCCATGCCTTACGGGGATTTGGTGAAGCAGGCGGTGCAGCGTTTCGCCACCTACGCCGACCTGGATGCTCATGATTGCACGATCGAGGAGCGCGAGGAGTACGAGCCGCACATCGACCGCGGTGTGATCGTGTATGCCGGCGTCGATTACGAGGCCATTCTGCGTGAGGCGGAAAAAGAGGCCGACGTCGTCGTGTGGGACGGCGGCAACAACGACATCCCCTTCTTCAAGCCCGATCTGTGGATCACGGTAGCCGATCCGCACCGACCTGGGCACGAGATGGCCTACTACCCCGGCGAGACGAACCTGCGCGCCGCCGATGTGATCGTGCTGAACAAGATTGACACGGCGGACTATGCGAGTGTGCGTTGTGTGCGGGAGCGAGCGCGGGCGGTCAATCCCCATGCGGTTGTGGTAGAGGCTGCCTCGCCGCTGTTCGTCGAAAACCCCGAGGCAATCCGCGACAAGCGCGTGTTGGTGGTGGAAGACGGTCCCACGCTGACGCACGGCGAGATGGCTTACGGCGCGGGCTACGTGGCAGCGCAGCGGTTCGGTGCGGCGGAGATCATCGACCCCCGACCCTACGCGGTCGATTCGATCATTGCCGCATACCAGAAATACCCGAACACGGGCGCGATCTTGCCGGCGATGGGCTACGGCCACGAGCAAATGCGTGACCTGGAAGTGACGATCAACAACACGCCGTGCGATTTGGTCGTGGTCGGCACGCCGATCGACCTGACGCGCCTGCTCAAGATCGATCATCCGATGGAGCGCGTGCGCTACGAGCTACAGGTAATCGGGCGTCCGACGGTGGAAGAGGTGCTGGCGCGCAAGTTCGCGGCGTGAACATATTTGTAGGGTTGAGTTTATCACAATGCGCAAAGCCATGCGCTGTATCGTAACGTATCACCGGGTACCAATGATCGGTGATCCAACATTCTAACTGTACGACGAATGAGGTTATTCTGCCACGGGTGCGGGTAAAGCGCACACGCACTGCTGCATCACGTTCTAGCAGAAATTGAAACGTCGTCTCACGCGCTACAAAAGGTCCTCGCCGAAGTAAGGATATTCAAATTATACCACACCATTGAGGTAGAGTTGTAAGTTGTATCCCTGCAAAGGTATCTGTGTTGCGCAGGGGTGATATTCTTCTGCAAGACTCGCTCAATATTGCTGATTGAACGCCTGCGTCCCGCTGACCCACGTACTAACCCGGAGGTAGAACCGCCAGCGCACCTCCAGCGCTGCCTGATCACCGCGCACACCGATGCGCGGGCTGCGTGCGATCTGCGTCTCGGGCACGGATGCGGCATCCTCGATCCACAGCAGCGCATCCGGCGCGCAGAGATCGCAGGCGTTGAGGCTGCGGTCGATGTTCAGGGCGGCGCAGAGCCGGCCAGGACCGCAGGTGAGATTAACGGATGTCCGCTGGGGGCCACGCCGTTGCTGGATCATCGCCAACCCTTCCAGCGGTTGCAGCGCGCGGATGAGGATCGCCGCCGGGAACCCCTCACGCTCGGTGACGACGTTGAGGCAGTGATGCACGCCGTAGATCAGGTAGACGTAGGTGTAGCCCGGCGGGCCGTACATCGGGGCATTGCGCGCCGTGGGGCCGGGGCTGGCATGACTGGCGCGGTCATCCTCGCCGATGTAGGCTTCGACTTCGGTGATGCGTCCCGATAGACGCGCACCGTCATCCAACCGCACCAGACGCTTGCCGAGCAGGTCGCGGGCGACGGTGAGCGTATCGCGGGCATAAAATGCACGGGGTAATCTGGCAGCCAAGTTGACATTGTCTCCTTCTGCGGTATCCTGATTGTAACATAGCTCGACCGCAGTACAAGCGTAGACGAGGGTAAAGGCTAACCCCTTGACTACCTGACTAGCCGACGACTCGACTGAAACCTGTTCACAAGGAGGCCGACAGATGAGCAGTGATATGCCTGATTGGTTGGCGGGATTGGTATCCGCGCCGGAGGATGAAGACGAAGATCAACTCTTGACTGCCGCAGTAGCGCAGCCCCAGGCCAGGGTCATGCAACCGCAAGTCGCCGCCCCGTCACCCCAGGCCAGGCTGGTGCAACCGCAGGCCGTCGCCCCCTCACCCCAGGCGACAGCGCGCCCTACAGCGAGCGTGTTCGAAGAGGAGGACCTCATGGCCGGTCTGCGCAGTCAGGTGGCCGCAGCAGAACCCACTCCAGCCCCCGCGCCCAGACGCAAGCGCTCGCGTTACGTGTTTGGGCTGTTACCCGCGCAGATTTTCTTCCTCTCCGTACTGATGTTTCTGGACGTGGCCGTGATTGGGTTGTTGTTTCTGGTGATGTTAGGCCGGATCGTTCTGCCTTTGTAATCCTGTGATCGTAAAAAGAACGCGAGGCGCCTGGCCTCGCGTTTTGTTTTGGCGATACGCAATCGTTATGACCGCGCCAACAAGAGTTGTGCGATACGCTTCACCCCCAGAACCAAGGGGGTTTTGGGCTGCACGGTTGCTAACGGCAGGCCCTTGGCCGCCACGGTGACTTGCGCCGGATCGTAGGCGATATCGACGGCCAATGGGACGCGCAGCACCTTCTGGAGGGCATCCGCCGGCGGGCGCGGCCCTGGCGCGACAGCGTTGCGGATAACCAGCAGGCGATCCTTCCACTCCTGGAGAGCCTGCAAGGTGGCCCGCGTCACTTGCACAGCCAGCGCATCGTCGCCGCTGACGAGGAGCACGCGCTGCGCCGGGGCCAAGATGGCTTTTGCTGTTGGATCGAGCAACGGCGGCATATCGACGACGACGAAGCGCGCCATCCCCGTGAGTTGTGTGAGGATGGCCGCTACCGTGTCTGCGTTCGGCCAACCATATTGCCCCGGCAGCGGCGGCGCGAAGAGCGCCTGCAGGCCGGTAGGATGCTTTTGCACCAAAGAGGGGACCGGTAGGTTGCGGTTTTCCAGATAATGCCCCCAGTGTTTATCCGGGCGCATCCCCAAAAAGAACGCGCATTGTCCAATGGCCGGAGCCAGGTCGAGTAACACGGTCGGCGCAACTTGCTGCAGGACGTTCGCCAGATTGATGGCGAGGGTGGTAACGCCTACGCCGCCTTTCACACTCATCACCGGCACGATCATGACATTGGTCGCCTGCGCCTTGACTTTGTCCCGGTTCAGCAGTTCATCGATGCGTTTGAGCAAATCTTCGACGTTGGCGGGTTTGGTCATATGCTCGTCTGCTCCGGCTGCCATAGCCGCATCGCGATCGACGCTCTGGCCGCGCGCGGTGAGGATGATGACGCCCATCCGTTCGGTGCGTGGGTCGGCGCGGAGTCGTTTGACTACATCGTAGCCGCTCATCCCCGGCATCATCACATCGACCAGGACTACCTCAGGGAGTTCCTTGAACGCTGCTTCGAGACCCTCTTGTCCATTGGTACAGGCGATGACTTCGTGCTTACCCTGTCTTTCCAGGATCATCTTGAGCATACTGAGCATATCGTAGTTGTCGTCAATGATCAGGACTCGGGACATCTTTGCCTCCTCGTGATTAACTGGTGGTTTCGCCGAAGAAACTGATGTGCGCGCGGTTGATCAACGCAGCACCGCCCTGGTAGCTGATGTCGGGGTTGAAGGTGGAGTGCGCAGTGACATCGAGCAGGGTAATGAAAATGCCGGCATCTGAGCTAAGATAAATCCGCGGATTGAAATTTCGGTTGACCAAAAACAACTGTCCGGTGATCTCAAAAAATGGGACGGTGAGACAGATCGATAACTGGAATGTGCCCATACCGTAGGCTTGATCGCGGCGTAATCCGTCTTTCTTGTCAAGCGTCAGCACGAAATCCAGGTTGGATTTATCGAAGAGGGTGAGGGCGTAGTAGGCGCTGATTTTGGCAGGGTCCATAATCGGCGAGAGGTAAGCTTCCTCCAATTGCAGGTAGTTGGTTGTCGGGTCGTAGATCTCGTCAGCCAGGGGGCGCTTGGTGACGACATAAGTTCCCGACATCCGATACCCTTGTGAGAAAAATTCGGCAACCACTTTATTCGTCCTCTGCATGGTTATCTCCCTATATTCTGTTCGATAGTGGCTCACGGCGCGGTGACGTTCCAGACAAATGTGCGTCGTCTCCCGGTCAGGCTGATGACTTTGTACGTGGGATCGCTGCCGCTGGTCACCTGACGTACGACGCTGACGCGCCACGCGCAGGTGCGATCCTCGCTGTCTGCCGGTGGAAACAGATCCACCGGTACTCGCCAGGCGGTCGCACGTTGGTAAACATTGATCGTGGTCTTCCCTTCCGCCGTTGGCACGATGAATTCAAGTTTGTAGAACTCCTTGTCAGAGAGGATGCCGATCGAGGCCCACTGCAAGATGATGTTGGCCTCCTGCCCCGTGAACGTCGCTCCATCCGGCGGATAGAGCATCTCCGGGGCGGCGTAGTTCAGTACAGGTGTGGGCGCGCTGCTGACGATGGCCGCGGTGTCGGGTTGCGGTGTCGGTGTGGACTGCGGGATAACGAGCACCTGCTCAGGGCGGATCGTTTCCGTGTTTTCCGGAAGATTGCTTGCCCGCAGAATATCGGCGACGCGCACGCCATAATTTTGGGCGATCGTCGAGAGGGTTTCACCGGAACGCACGGTGTGCAGCAGATAAGGCGCGTATGTCGCAGTCGGCTCGCCGGGATCGAGGGTGGGTGTGGGGCCGGGCGTGGGCGTAGGCGGTGGGATGCGCAAACTTTGCCCCGCGCCGATGTTGTCGGAATCCAGGTTATTGAAGGCTTTCAGCTCCTCGACGGTGATGTTGAACGCTATGGCTATGCCGCCTAGCGTATCGCCCGGCTGCACAGTGTAGGTCTGCGGGGGGGGCGGTGTGGGCGTCGGTAATGGGGTGGGTGTGAGGGTGGGCGTCGGCGTCTGCGTGGGCGTGGGGGTGAAGGTGGGGATGCTTGTCTGGGTTGGGGTGAAGGTGGGCAGTTCGGCCGGCGCAAATAGATCGCCCTGTGTCAGCCGCAACCCTAGCATCACCGATCCTCCCAGGATGATCACCGCCACGACAGCCATAATGGCAATTTGCGCCACTTTCGTCCGCTGCGGGGCAGCGCTCGGTAGCGGCGCTTCGACCTCGGCTTCTTCCTCCAATGTCGCGCCGCACATCAAGCAGACTTTGGCCTCCTCGGCGACGCGCGCGCCACACACCGGGCAGTGACGCGCCGGACGCTTCGGCAAAGTTTCGAGTATGTCTTCGCTTTCCATAATCTTGAATTTTATCATAACACCGATAGCTGAAAGAGCAAGAAATCCAAAACGGTAGGACTATTGCATCTAACCTTCGCCGGCGCCAGACTACAAAAGTCTCACGTGGGATCGCGTTGACCAAGCGCCTCGTTGAACGAAAAACGCGCCAAATGCACGTGTCTGCTGAGACTTTTGTAGTCTTTGCTACCAAATGCGATAGCCCTGGGCCGTTGCGCTTGACGTGGTTGGCATCGGTGCTATAATCAAATTATAAGGTATACCTTATAATTTTTTACGACAACAGAGAACGCCTATGGAAAGCCGTGTCGGAGTCCGAGAACGTATAGAGGATTACCTGGCAGCCATCTACCGGCTGCGGGTCGATCCTGAGTCCCCCTTGCCTCTGTCGGCGTTGGGGGAGTATTTCGGCTTCTCGCCGGTCTCGATCCATGAAATGGTGCAAAAGCTATCCCAACAAGACTGGATTCACTACTATCCCTATCACGGCGTCACGTTGAACGCGCGCGGCGAGGCGGTAGCGCTGGCTCTGCTGCGCCGGCATCGTCTGTGGGAACGGTTTCTTACCGATATGCTCGATGTGCCCTGGGCTGAGGCCCACGAAATCGCGGGCGCTCTGGAACACGCGGCGCCGGAGTCGGTGACGGAGCGTTTGTCCACACTGTTGGGCGACCCGGTCAGTTGCCCCCATGGCGTGCCGATCCCGCCGAGTAAACGTGCGTACACCGACATCTGTTTGCGCCATGCGCCGGCGGGCGCGCGTGGCCGGGTGACGCGCATCGCGCCGGAGTCCGGCGACATCCTGCGCGACGTGCAAGCGTGGGGGCTGCTGCCCGGCTGCCAGATCACCGTGATCGAACAGCAGGAGGCCGAAATCATCGTCCAGGTGGAGGAGCGGATGGTGAACGTCCCGTTGGAAAGCGCAAGTGTGATCTGGATTGAGGTTCTTTAGAGGTTGTAAAAAACAATTTTCTGCTCGGGCCGGTCTCTGACCGTGCCCGCCGAAGTCTGGGTTTGCGGTGGCGCGGTCGGAGACCGGCCACAGCTTTTCGGACAATATTTATCTTTTTCGTTGGAGGTATTATCTATGGTTCCACTAACAGCATTGCAGCCGGGGCAGACGGGGTTGATTCACCAACTGCGCGGCGGACATCGCTTTGTTTCACGGTTGGCGGCGCTCGGCTTCACACCGGGCGCCCCAGTGACGGTCACCCGCAATCACGGCATTGGCCCGCTGATCGTCACAGTGCGGGAGACGCAGGTGGCGTTGGGACGTGGTGAAGCCGGTCACGTTCTGGTATACAGGGAGGAGGACGGCAATGCAACATTTAGCGATAACTGAGCACGTGGTACCGTCGCACGCCGTCGAGTGTGCGACCATCCGGGTGGCGCTGGCCGGACAGCCGAACGTGGGGAAGTCCACCATTTTCAACGGGCTGACCGGGATGAACCAGCACGTCGGCAACTGGCCCGGCAAGACGGTGGAGCAGAAAACCGGCGGTTGCGCGCGCGGCGACAAGCAGTTCGATTTCGTCGATTTGCCGGGGATTTATAGCCTGACGGCCAATTCGGTGGAGGAGCGGGTAGCGCGTGATCACATTCTCCACGAGCGCCCCGATGTGGTGGTGGCCGTCGTCGATGCGGCGATCCCGGAGCGCAGCCTGTATCTGCTGGCCGAACTGTTGCTCCTACCCGCGCCGGTGGTGTTGGTGTTGAACATGATGGACGTCGCCGCGCAAGAGGGCATCCAGGTGGAGCCGCGCGTGCTGGAAGCCGCGCTCGGCATCCCCGTCGTGCCGATGGCGGCGACGAAAGGTCGGGGTTTCGAGGCGTTGCTGGATGCTGTGGTCGCGGTGTGGGATGAGGCGTATCCCTACAATCCGCACCGCCCGGTCATTCTGCCCGCGCACCAGACGGTGCTGGAGGATCTTATCACGTGGGTCGCCGCTGACGTCCCCAAACCCTATCCGGCAGACTGGGTCGCGTTGAAGCTGTTGGAAGGCGACGACGAAATCGTGGCGCTGATGCAGTCGGCGCTGCCGGCTGAGATGTGGACGCGTGTCCACGACACCTTGCTCCAACACGAAGATGCGATCCTCGACATCGCCGGAGCGCGCTATGCCTGGATTTCGCGCATGATCCGCGCGGCAGTCGTGCGCCCGAAGGTCGGCCAGATGGGGTTGACGGCGCGGTTAGACCGGGCGCTCACGCATCCACTATGGGGAACGCTGGCCTTGTTGGGCGTGCTGGCGGTAGTCTTCTGGCTGACTTACGCCATCGGTTCGCCTTTGCAGGGTTGGCTGGACGGATTGATCCAGCAGGGGGCGGAGGCGCTCCGCAACGGTTTGCAAGGTACACTCCCACGCTGGACAGTTGATCTACTTGCCGATGGCCTCATTGGCGGCGCGGGAATGGTGGTGACGTTCCTGCCGATCTTGGTAATTTTCTTCGCCGTGTTGGGCTTCCTCGAAGATACCGGCTACATGGCCCGCGCAGCCTACATCACCGACCGCTTCATGCACGCGATGGGCTTGCACGGCAAGAGCTTCCTGCCGCTGCTCCTCGGCTTTGGCTGCAACGTCCCGGCGATTCTGGGATCGCGCATCATCGAAACAAAACGCGCGCGCTGGCTCACTATCCTGCTGGCTCCGTTGATCCCCTGCGCCGCGCGCATGGCCGTGGTTGCTGTGCTCGCGCCGGTCTTCTTCGGCCGGGGGGCGGTGTGGGTGGCCTGGGGACTGGTGGCGGTCAACCTGGGCGTGCTGGCGGTTCTCGGCATCGTGTTCCACCGTTTCGTGCTCAAGGGGGAGCAGTCGATGTTCATCATGGAATTGCCCCTCTATCATCTGCCCAACGCGCGCACGATTGGCCTGTACGTCTGGCAGAATGTGCTTGCGTTCTTGCAGAAGGCCGGGACGGTGATCCTGGCGGCGTCGGTAGTGGTGTGGCTGCTCTCGTACTTCCCCGCCGGCGGCGACGTGACGCAGAGTTACCTGGCGTGGATCGGGCGCGGTCTCGCCCCAATCGGCGCGCTAATGGGCTTGCCGTGGCTGCTGATGATTGCGCTGCTCACCAGTTTCGTGGCGAAGGAGAACACCATTGCCACACTCGGCGTGCTCTACGGCAACTTCGAGACGACGTTGCCCGCGCTGATCACCCCGCCGGCCGCGCTGGGCTTCCTCGTCGTGCAGATGCTCTTCATCCCCTGCGTGGCGACGGTGGCGGCGGTCAAACAGGAGACGCGCTCCTGGGCGTGGACGCTGCTCAGCCTGGGGCTGATGCTCGTGATCTCACTGGGGGCGGGCATTCTCGTGTACCAGGTCGGTACGCTGCTGGTGGGGGGCTGACGTGCTCAAGGCGCTGCTGGCGTTGATCCGCGACGACGCCTACCACACCCCGCACGAGTTGGCGAAGGCGCTGGCCGTTCCCGCGCCGTTAGTCGAACAGATGCTAATGCAGTTGGTGGACAATGGCTATCTGGCCGTGTCGGAAGCGTGTGGCGACGGGTGCAGTGGCTGTTCGCTGGCGCAGGCGTGTGCCGCTGGGAGCGGCGCGCGTCCTGGCAGCGGATTGCGTTTGTGGACGTTGACGGCTAAAGGGGTTAGCGCCTGTTCGTAGAGTGTTGTCGTCCTATTCTGAACATACTATAATGCGGGTAAATGTACGGAGGTGTTATCCGATGATTAAAGCCAAACGGTTATCATTCAAAGAACTGAGCCAGCGTTTGCGCGATTACGAACGGCAATATGGTTACTCCACCATTGAATTCTACCGCCGCTTCGAGAATGGCGAACTGGGCGATGGTGCGGACATCCTGATGTGGGCCGGATTGTATCACCTGTACCTCACCTCGCTGCCTGTGCGCCAGTTTATGCAGCGTGAACCCGCGATGGCATGAATATCGACATTACTTCGAAACGGTCGAGCGCAGCTTGCGTCATGCGCCGCACATCAGCTCCCTGCGCGAACCCGTCGAATGTCTGGCGTCAGATGATTACAATGGTTTTCTGCGTTGCCGCGTCTTTTTCTGGGACGATTCTTACCTGGATATTTACGAGGTCGTCAGCGCCGAGCTAGGCTATCCGGTGCGCATCCATTACACCTATGCCTATATGCGCCGCGGGCAGCATATCTTCCGTTATGACAATGCTCCGCATCACCCTGAGATCGTAACGCATCCCCATCACAAACACAGCGGCGTCACAGAGTATTGTGCGCCCTCCGATCAACCCACACTCGGTCAAGTTCTGGCCGAGGTTGTGCTCTGGTTAGAGCAAGGATGACCCCCTCAAACCCAGATTCGTTATGCTCAGGGCTTTATCCTGCGCGTCACAGTTCCCTTATGTGCTTTGAGCGGATCGTCAGATCCGCGTTTGGTGATCTATCTCAGCTTGAAGCGGGGAACTGGCGTTCCCCTCGGAGCAAGAAGGATAGACGCTGGCGTTGTGATGACCAAACCGGGTGTGCTGCGCCCGGTTGTCATCAAGACCAGCCCACGTCAAACGCCAGGACCAAACAAAAGAGGGCGCGAACTTCGCGCCCTCTTGATTTTGTGAGCTTGTGTAGCGATTTAGTACATATCGCCCATGCCGCCCATACCACCACCGGGACCACCCGCCGGAGCAGCCTTCGGCTCGGGGATGTCGGTGATGAGCGCCTCGGTGCTGAGCACCATCGCGGCAACGGAGGCGGCGTTGAGCAGCGCGCCCTTGGTCACCTTGGCGGGGTCGATGATGCCGGCATCCAGCATATCGATATACTCGCTGCTCATCACGTCGTAGCCGATGTGGTTGTTCTTCTTCGCAGCCTGCTTGCGGCGGACTTCGGCCAGGATCACAGCGCCGTCTTCACCGGCGTTCTCCGAAATTTTGCGGATGGGCATTTCCAGCGCCTTGCGGAGAATGGTCACGCCGGTCTGCTCGTCGGGATAGTCCATCTTGAGGGTGCTCAAGACGCCCATCGCGTTCAGCAGCGCCACACCACCACCTGGGACGATGCCCTCTTCGACGGCGGCGCGGGTCGCGCTCAGCGCGTCTTCGACGCGGTGCTTCTTTTCCTTCAACTCGGTCTCGGTCGCCGCACCCACGCGGATGATGGCAACGCCGCCGGCCAACTTCGCCAGACGCTCTTGCAGCTTCTCGCGGTCGTAATCGGAGGTGGAGTGCTCCATCTCGTTCTTGATCTGCTCGATGCGGCCCTGAATCTGCGCATCCTGCCCGTGCCCACCCACGATGGTCGTTTCGTCCTTGGAGGAGATGACTTTGTCGGCGCGGCCCAGGTCGGCGAGGGTGGCGCTATCCAGCTTGCGGCCTTCTTCCTCGGTGATGACGTGCCCACCGGTGAGGGTGGCGATGTCTTGCAGCATGGCCTTGCGGCGGTCGCCGAAGCCGGGGGCCTTGATCGCCAACGCGGTCAGCAGGCCGCGCAGTTTGTTGACCACCAGGGTCGCCAGCGCTTCGCCATCGACGTCTTCCGCAACAATAACAAGGTTGCGCGCACCCTTCTGCACCAACTTCTCCAGAATCGGGACCAGGTCTTGGGCGGCGGATACTTTCTTATCGTGAATGAGGATGTAGGCGTCCTCGATGACGGCTTCCATGCTTTCCGCATTGGTGATGAAGTACGGGCTGATGTAGCCGCGATCGAACTGCATACCCTCGACGTATTCCGTCTCGAATTCGAGGCCCTTGGATTCTTCGACGGTGATGACGCCATCCTTGCCGACTTTGTCCATCACATCGGCGATCAGATCGCCAATCGCGCGTTCCTGCGCGGAGATGGCGGCCACGTTGGCGATGTTTTCCTTGGTGTTGACTTCGACCGCGGCGCCCTTGATCGCCTCAGCGACCTTCTCGGCGGCGGCGAGGATACCCTTCTTGAGGAGCATCGGGTTCGCGCCGGCGGCCACGTTCTTCATCCCTTCTTCGATGAGGACGTGCGCCAGGAGGGTGGCGGTGGTGGTGCCGTCGCCGGCGATGTCGTTGGTCTTGGTGGCGGCTTCTTTCAACAGTTGCGCGCCCATGTTCTCGAACGGGTCTTGCAGTTCAATTTCCTTGGCGACGGTTACACCGTCGTGGGTGATGGTGGGGGAACCCCATTTCTTGTCCAACGCCACGTTGCGGCCCTTGGGACCCAGGGTGGTCACAACCGCGTTTGCCAAAACTTCCATACCGCGCTTCAGTCCCGCGCGCGCTTCACTACCGAATTGTAATTGCTTAGCCATGGTTGACTCCTTATTCTAAAGAGGATTTTTTGATTGAGATAGATTGCGAGGAATTACTCCTCAACGACACCCAGGATGTCGTCCACGCGCAGGATCAGCATTTCCTTGCCGTCGCGGGTCTTGAACGTCGTACCGGCGTACTTCGCGTAGATCACCAGATCGCCCACCTGCGGGCCGACGACTTTGCCGTCCTCGTTTTCCACTTCTACTTCGGGACCCACCGCCAGGACTTTGCCCTGCTGAGGCTTTTCCTTGGCCGTATCGGGGAGCACCAACTGCCCACCGGCGAAGGTCATCTCATTTTCCTCGACGGGTTCCACAACTACACGGTCGTTCAAGGGTCGAATCTTAACGCTCATGACTTACCTCCACTTGATGAATTTAGGTTTTTTCTGTTTGATTTTTAGCACTCTAAGACATCGAGTGCTAACTCAGTTACAATAATAACACGGTTCATGGGGTTTGTCAAGCACTCTCGAGGGGAGAGTGCTAAAATCTAATGAAAAATTAATATTTGAGGGGTGGAGAGGAGGAGGGTGTTTACCAGAAGTATTTCAATCGACGCGGCGCACTCAGGATTTCTCGCTGGAAGGGCGTTGTGCTGTGCGGCGTCGCGCGCCAACGCACCAGGTTGATTTCCCCATGCTGGACTTCCAATCCGGTAAGAATGCCCGGCGCGAGGCAATAGCCGGTGTTGAAGTAGGGCGTTTCGCCATATCCCGCACTGACCGGGCGATGTGTGTGTCCGCAGATCAACATCTGGCGACGGTCCGCCGCCCAACTCGTCAGATGCTGTTCGTAGGCGCGGGGCGTGTAGGCTTCTCCGTCGCGGCAGCCGATTGGCGCCAGGTGCATGAGTTGCAAGCGCCGCCAGACATTGCGCACGGCCATTCGGCTGACCTGGTAGAGCATGTCACTTTTGGTGTCGGCCTGGTGACCGTGGGTGACGAATATCTGTTGCCCGCTTTGCTGGTGTTGCAGGATCAATCCCTCGTGCGCGATCAAGCCGCCTTTGTTCACCGGATGGCGGCGATTGCCGAGGATATCGTGATTGCCGAAGAGCAGGTGCAGCCGCTGTTGCTCGGCGAAGCGATGGAATAACGTGAAGACCTGCGCGTGAGCGGCCTGGACGGTCTCGAAGCGACGATTCTTCCATAGCTCGTCCCCGTCCCCGACTTCGATGTAGGTAAAGCCTTGTTGGAAGTAATGGTTCAGAGCGTGCAAAAAGAGCGGTTCGTTAGTGCGGAAGGCATCCGCGCGGCTGTTGTCGCCGCGATGGCAATCGCTGAAGAAGACCAGGCGCATCGAATCGTCGAACGGGATGATAGGCGCATTCTGAAACACCATATCGAGCCGGTGATACGCCAATGTCTGGTAGAAGTCGCGCACCCGTCGTTGCGGATGCGCCAGCGGTGAATCCCAAAGATTCAGGTGTTGATCTAGTGTAACCATAGTGTGCCCCACAATATAAACGTCAGACGTTCTGTTCGCTAACTATATTCTTACTATTTATACCAAAATTATACCATATTTACCAGAATTTTGCTATAGGTAAAAGGTAACATTTCTGGACTCTGTGCCAACCAACAGTTTGTGGTATGATTACCGCAAATGAAATTCTTATACCTTCAGGAGATGCGTTATGATGAGCAATGCGCTGAATGAAACCCAACTCGGACACATCGAAAATGCCGTCTCAACCTTTTCCCGCCCCACCGACCTCAAAATCACCGACCTGCGTTACGCGGTGGTGTGGTCGAACTACGACTACCCGATCATCCGCATCGACACGAACCAGGGCGTGTGCGGCATCGGAGAAGTGCGCGACGCCGGCCACCCGGAAAACGCGCTGCAATTCAAGAGTATGTTGCTCGGCCAGAATCCGTGCAATGTGGATATGCTCTTCCGCACGATCAAGCAATTCGGCAACTGGGGGCGCGAGGGCGGCGGCGTCTCCGGCATCGAGCTGGCGCTGTGGGACTTGGTCGGCAAGGTCTACGGCGCGCCGTGCTACCAGTTCCTCGGCGGCAAGTACCGCGACAAAATCCGCATCTATGCCGATACGCCCGAACCCGATGAACCCACGCCGCAGGCTTACGCGCAACGCGCGCTCGGTCGCAAGCAGATGGGCCTCACATTCATCAAGTGCGACGTGCGCATCCAGACCTTGCAAGAGATCGAAGGCGGTATGGTGGGCCAACCGACGAAGTTCGAGTATGGCATGGGTCAACGCTGGCGCGCACCGGGCAGCGGGCAGGTCGTCAAAGTGACGGACAAGGGTATCGCGGCGCTCGCCGAAGTACTTGGGATGGTGCGCGAGGCCGTCGGGTGGGACGTGTCGCTGTGCATCGACCATTACGGGCACGGCTATATGACCGCCAAAGAGGTCATCAAGCTGGCCGAGGCGTTGGAGCCTTACGCGCTCGCGTGGATGGAGGACCCCATGCCGCTGATGGACGTGGCCGGGCACAAGCGCGTGACCGACGCGGTGAAAGTCCCCATTGCCGCCGGGGAGGACTGGTATCTGTGGGACGGCTTCCGCCCGTTCATCGAAGCGCGCGCGGTGGACATCATCCACCCCGACCTGCTGACCTCCGGCGGGATGTTGGAGACGAAGAAGATCGCCGACTACGCCGAGCGGTACGGCATCCCGACGGCGCTGCACTTCGCCGGCTCGCCGATTGCGTTCATGGCGAACCTGCACACGGCGGCGGCGATTCCGAGCTTCGTCGCGTTGGAGCACCACGGCCTCGACCTGCCGTTCTGGAGCAGCCTCGTCACCGGTCTGGACGACCCGCTGATGGAGGACGGCTACGTCAAAGTGCCGGAGAAGCCTGGCCTGGGTGTGGATTTGAACTACGAGGGCATCCGAGCGCAACTGCGCGATTTCAGCGGCCTCTTCGAACCGACCGATGCCTGGAACACGCCCAAACTCGGCTTCTGGCAGCCGGACCGGGTGTGGGATAAATAAGAAGATGTGCATTCCTTCCCGTCCCGTAGGGATGGCTGAACTTGCTCCAGATGCGCGCCAGGTTCATTACTCGATTATTCTGCGCGGGATAGTTGTCACCTAAAACAGGTGTCGTTTGACATTTTTCGATTCTGTTGTAGAATTTAAGCTAATCAAATCTAAACCGAGACTGAAAATGATGGATTCTGACCAACGCGCCCAAAATGCGATACGCGCCCTCATCGCCCCCAGCAATCCTTTGCTGGGGCTGTTGCTAGTTGTGTTGGTTATTATTGTGCTCCTTAGCGGGAGCACACGGGCGGTCGCGTTGGCAAAGATAAGGCCATAGTAGGACAAAGTATACCAAAAACCAGCAGAAGCCGCCCAAAGGGGCGGCTTTTTTGTTGAGAAGAGGAGAGGGGCTGATGAAGAAAACAGGGGCAGAAATCGTATGGGCGATGCTCGAACACGAGGGGGTCGAGGTCGCTTTTGGGATTCCGGGAGGGACGATCATGCACACGTATCACCCACGGCGGAACTACGGCGTGCATCACGTGTTGGTGCGGCACGAGCAGTGCGCGGCGCACGCGGCGGATGGCTACGCCCGGGCTTCCGGCAAGGTTGGTGTGGCGATTGCGACTTCCGGGCCGGGCGCGACGAATCTCGTCACCGGCATTGCCACGGCGATGATGGATTCGTCGCCTATTGTGTGCATCACCGGGCAGGTTTCCACGCCCGTCATCGGCACGGATGCTTTCCAGGAAGTGGACATCACCGGCATCACGTTGCCGATCACCAAGCACAACTATCTGGTCTCGGATGTCGAGGAATTGGCCGAGGTCATCCACGAAGCGTTCTACATCGCGCGCAGTGGCCGTCCAGGGCCGGTGCTCATCGACATTCCCAAAGATGTGCAGCAGAAATCCACCGAATTCGAATATCCTGAAGATGACGTCGATCTGCCGGGCTATCATCCCGTGGGCCAGGGCGACGCCGACCTGGTGGCGAAGGCGGCCCAGCTCATCAATCAGGCCGAGCGCCCGGTGATTTTAGCGGGGCAGGGCGTGATGATGTCCGGCGCGATGGATGCGCTGCGCGCGTTCGCCGAAAAGACGGATACGCCGGTCGCGTTCACGCTGTTGGGGAAGGGCGGCTTCCCGGAATCGCACCCGCTGGCGCTCTCGCTGATGGGGATGCACGGTGAGGTCTTCGCCAACCGCGCGATTCAGCAGGCCGATTTGCTGCTCGGCTTTGGGATGCGCTTCGACGACCGCGTGACCGGACGCCTGGACGCCTACGCGCCGTTCGCGCAGAAGATTCACGTGGATATGGACGCCGCCGAACTGAACAAGGTTGTCAAAGTCGATGTGCCGATTCACGGCGACCTGCGCCAGGTGCTCGAACAATTGCTGCCGCTGATTCTCCCCAACGATCATGCCATGTGGCTGGAGCGCATCGCCGAATGGCGCGCGCAGACTCACAAGCGCAACATCATCAACCGTCCTGAAAACGGCAACCTGGTTGCCGCGCACTTTATCAACGAAATCTGGGAAGCTACGGCAGGACAGGCGATTGTCGTCACCGACGTGGGGCAGCACCAGATGTGGGCGGCGCAGTATTACCCCGCGAACTACCCGCGCCAATTCATCACCTCCGGCGGGCAGGGGACGATGGGCTTCGGCCTGCCAGCCGCGATGGGCGCGCAGATGGCGCAGCCCGATAAGGAAGTCTGGGTGATCGCCGGCGATGGCGGCTTCCAGATGACGATGCACGATCTGGCGACGATTGTGCAGGAGCGGTTGCCGATCCGCATTGCGATTTCCAACAACCACTACCTGGGCATGGTGCGCCAGTGGCAGGAGTTCTTCTACGACAAGAATTACGAAGCCACGCCGCTGTTAGGGCCTGACTTCGTGAAGTTGGCCGAGGCTTACGGCATCCCCGCGTGGCGCGCGAAGAACCGGCGGCAGGCGCGCGAGGCGATTGCGGCAGCGCGAGCGTGCGATGGCCCGGCGCTGATCGACTTCGAAATCGCCAACACGGGTGATGAAGCTAACGTTTATCCGATGGTGCCGGCCGGCGCGGCGCTGCACGAGATGATCGAGCGCCCGACTTACGTGACTACAGACTACAAAAGTCCCACGAGTCATCAGGTCGAAGAAATACCTGTGATGGATACGGTACGTGCATAGGCAGACTTGGCGGAGACTTTTGTAGTCTTCAATGAAGGAGGTGTGAGATGCAAAGTACATTAGTGGCTCTGGTCGAAGACAAACCCGGCGTGCTGACGCGCGTCGCCAGCCTGTTCCGCCGGCGGAATTACAACATCGAAAGCCTGACGGTGGGCCACACCGAGAATCCCGGCGTCTCCCGCATGACGATCGTGGTGGACGACAGCCGCACCAACGTGGAGAAGGTGGCGCAGAACCTCTACAAGCTGGTCAACGTGATCAGGGTGGATGACGTGACCGAACAAGCCACCGTGCTGCGCGACCTGGCGCTCATCAAAGTGCAGGCCGACGGCGGCAGCCGGCGTTCCGAGATTATGCAGCTCGTCGACACCTTCCGCGCGCGCGTCGTGGATGTGGCGTTGGACTCGCTCATGGTCGAAGTGACCGGCACGGAAGACAAGATCGACGGCCTGGTCGACGTGCTGCGCCCTTACGGCATCGTCGAGATGGTACGCACGGGGCGCGTGGCGATGGCGCGCGGTAAGTCGGGGAATGGGCATAAGTAAAGAGAAAAGAGTAAAGAGTGAAGAGTAAAGAGTGAAGAGTAAAGAGTGAAGAGTAAAGAGTGAAGGGAAAAGAGTGAAGAGTAAAGAGTGAAGAGTAAAGAGTGAAGAGTGAAGAAGTAGGCTTTCCTAACTCATTTCTCCTAACTCTTAACTCGCAACTCGCAACTCGCAACTCTTAACTCACAACTAACACGAGGAGAGAGAGGACAATGACGAAGATTGATTTTGGCGGTGTGGTGGAAGATGTGGTGACGCGGGAGGAGTTTCCGCTGGAGAAGGCGCGCGAGGTGCTCAAAGATGAGGTTGTCGCGGTGCTCGGCTATGGCGTGCAGGGGCCGGCGCAGTCGTTGAACATGCGCGAGAATGGCATCCACGTCATCGTCGGGCAGTGGAAAGGCGATCAGGCGGCGTGGGATAAGGCCGTCGCCGATGGGTGGGTTCCCGGCGAGACGCTGTTCGATCTCGAAGACGCCGTGGATCGCGGGACGATCATCCAGTTCCTCGTTTCCGACGCGGCGCAGATGATGACGTGGCCGCGCATCAAGCCACACCTCAAGTCGGGCGATGCGTTGTATTTCTCGCACGGATTCTCGATTGTCTACAGCGACCAGACCGGTGTGGTCCCGCCCGACAATGTGGATGTGATCCTGGTCGCGCCGAAAGGCTCCGGGACGAGCGTGCGCGCGAATTTCCTCGCGGGGAGCGGCATCAATGCCAGCTACGCGGTCGAGCAGGATTACACGGGGCGCGCGGAAGAGCGCGCGATTGCGCTCGGTATCGCCATTGGCGCGGGGTATCTGTTCCCCACCACCTTCCGCAACGAAGTGGTCAGCGATCTCACCGGCGAGCGCGGTGTGCTGATGGGCGCGCTGGCGGGCATCATGGAAGCGCAGTACAACCTGCTCCGCAAGCACGGCCACACGCCGAGCGAAGCCTTCAACGAGACCGTCGAGGAACTCACGCAGAGCCTCATCCGTCTGGTGGACAAGAATGGCATGGATTGGATGTACGCCAACTGCTCCACCACCGCGCAGCGCGGCGCGCTCGATTGGCGACATCAATTCCGCAAGGCCGTCGAACCGGTCTTCGATTGGCTGTACGAAAGCGTCGTCTCCGGCGAGCAGACGCGCGTTGTCCTTGAGGCCAACAGCGCGCCTGACTACCGCGAGAAACTCGGCGAAGAACTGCGCGAGATGCGTGAATCGGAAATGTGGCGCGCCGGCGCGGCGGTGCGGTCGTTGCGCCCGGAGAATTGGGGAAAGTAAAGAGTAAAGAGTAAAGAGTGAAGAGTAAAGAGTGAAGAGTAAAGAGTGAAGAGTAAAGAGTGAAGAGTGAAGAGTGAAGAAACCAATTACTCGTTACTCATTTCTCATTTCCCATTACTCATTTCTCATTTCTCATTACTCATTTCCCATTACTCATTTCCCATTACTCATTACTCATTTCTCATTACTCATTTCCCATTACTCATTACTCATTTCTCATTACTCATTCCTCATTACCCTGAACGAGGAGAACTCAATGTTTGATGACGGGGTTGGCATCAAGGATAAAGTTGCCATTTTCGACACGACGCTGCGGGATGGGGAGCAGTCGCCGGGGGCGGCGCTGAACATCGACGAGAAGATCGAGATCGCCCGCGTGTTGCAGGACATGGGCGTGGACGTGATCGAAGCGGGATTTCCGATTTCGTCGCCGGGCGATTTCAAGGCTGTGCAGCGTATCTCGCAGGAAATCCGCAATTGTACCGTGTGTGGCTTGACCCGCGCGCGCCAGGCGGACATCGACGCGGCGGTCGAGGCGCTCAAGGAGGCGGCGCGCCCGCGCATCCACACCGGGCTGGGCGTTTCGGATGTTCACATCCAGCACAAGCTGCGCACTACCCGCGAAAAGGCGCTGGAGATGGGCGTCGAGGCGGTGAAGTACGCGCGCAGGTTTGCGGAGGACGTGGAATACTTCACCGAGGACGCCGGGCGCGCCGATCCGGCGTACCTGTATCGCGTGTTGGAAGCGGTGATCGCTGCCGGGGCGACCGTGGTCAACATCCCCGACACGACCGGCTACACGACGCCCGTCGAGTTTGGCGCGCTCATCGCCGGCATCAAGAACAACGTGCCGAACATCGATAAAGCCGTGATCTCCGTCCACTGCCACAACGACCTGGGGATGGCGACGGCGAACGCGCTGGCGGGTATCCTCAACGGCGCGCGGCAAGCGGAAGTGACTGTCAACGGCATCGGTGAGCGGGCGGGCAACACGTCGATGGAAGAGGTGGTGATGGCGCTGCGGACGCGCCGCGACGTGTTCGGGGTGGATACGAACATCCAGACGCAGCACTTTTACTCGGTCAGCAAGCTGGTGAGCCAGTTGACGGGCATCCCGGTCCAGCCGAACAAGGCGATTGTGGGAGCCAATGCATTCGCGCACTCATCCGGCATCCACCAGGACGGCGTCCTCAAAGAGCGCACGACCTACGAGATCATCGATCCGCGCGATGTGGGCGTGCCCGATTCGGCGATCATCCTCTCGGCGCGCTCCGGGCGGCACGGCTTGCGCTATAGGCTGACGGAACTGGGCTACACCCTCGATGAGGGACAGTTCGAGAAGGTGTACGAGCGTTTCCTGAAGGTCGCCGACCAGAAGAAGACGGTGGACACCCGCGATCTGGAAGCGATTGTCGCCGACGAGGCGCGCATGTTCTTCGAGGAGACCTATCATCTGGAACAGGTGCAGGTGAGCTGCGGCAGCCGGAGCATCCCCACGGCGACGGTGCGCATCAAAGGGCCGGATGGGAACGTGGTGTGCGACGCCGATCACGGCACCGGGCCGGTGGACGCCGTCTATCGCGCGATCAACCGCGTCATCGGCGAGCCGAACGAGCTGATCGAGTACTCCGTGCAGGCCGTCACCGAGGGCATCGACGCCGTGGGGCGGGTCACGATCCGCATCCAGGCCGAAAAGCCCGTCAATGGCGGCGTCCGGCGCATCTTCAGCGGTCACGGCGCGGATACCGACATCATCACCGCCAGCGCCAAAGCCTATATGTTCGCGCTCAACCGTCTGATTGCGGCGCGGCGTGAGGCA